>CALVKB010000011.1 GCA_944332485.1 uncultured Bacilli bacterium
GAATTCGTGCTTTTTTGCATGTGTTGTTTTTTCAATTTTTTTAGTGCTTAGTTTTGCATTAAATATGATAAATAACTGTTTATTTAATATATATTTATGTTTATTTTAATAAACTAGTTTCGAATGAAGATAATCAACACAATTTTACAAATAAGTAATTTTGTAAAAAATATAAACACAATTATCAAAAAATAAAGAACAACAAAAAAATTAGTTTTTTTATTTTGTTTTATCAAAATTGTCCTAAAAAAATTTTATTTTTTTCTAAATTATTTTGCCTTAAAAATCAAAATGTTTTTGTTAAATTTTCAATATTAATGCAATCTAAAGTTTAACTCGATATATATTTTCAAAAATGAAATTCAATGTCAAACCACTCCGTTTAATTTAAATATTTTTCCTTTTTTAAATAAGCAAAATCAACGCCTTCAATAAGATCCTGGATTTCCATCTCGACTACTCTACCAATTGAGTAACCATTTGTGTAGGCACTTATCCAATGATTAAACTTGTCGTGTTCACAATCTGGCAATATACTCAATGAATATCCATACAGACCATCAACAAGTATGAAATAGGAATGGTATAAAAAAATATTAAAGTCTCTAATAGTGAAATTTTCATAATCTATTTCAACAATTTCATCATTGTGAAAATCAAAATTTTCTACATATTTATTTTTATTTTTCAAAGTTCTTTTAGCACATGAAAGAAATTTGCTAAAAAGTTTAGTGTTATCTTTTAAAAACTGTTTAGCTTCAGCAAATTGTTCCAAAGAAGTATTTATAAATTCATCGTAACTTAAACTTACAAATTCACTTTTTCTTTCCATTAAATCGTTACTAAAAACACCCTTTTTATGTGAGTTTTCAATGTCAAATTTTATCTTACCATTATCCAAATATTGAAGTAGAGAAAAAGATACTACAACATCAATATTTTTGCTGTTTATTTCTGTAGTGTTCTTTTTTCTGTATTTTACATTTACATTGGTCTTCACAGAAAAATCAAACATCAAATCTTCTCTTTTAATAACTACATTTTCATCTTTAACCGAATATTGAAAAAAATCATCTTTTGCAATTTTTGGTAAGTCTGGAGAACCATAAGTAAATCTTTCATAAAATTCCTTGGTAATTTCTTTCATAAACTTCAAATCTTTTATTCTATTTGGAATTTTCTGAACATATATCATCTCATAAACCTACTTTCTTAATCTTATTTTATTATATCATTATTTCTGAACGAAATTTATGACTAACAAAACGATTTCAATATATAAATTTTAGTAGTAGAATTAATTGATACTATAAAAATTTTTATTTTAATTTAAACAATTTCAAATTACATTTAATACTAAACAACTTAAATAAAAATTAAAAGATGTTTTAATTTAGAAACATTTTGTATTATATTTTTAATTTGAAATAACAAATAAAAATAGTCAAGTGTCTCTCTTGTCACTTGACTACTTTAATCAGCTTTTCTCTTACTTGGACGACCGACTCTTGAACGTTGGCGATCGTGACTTTCCAGTGTTGAACGATCCAAATCTTCGCATTTATTAGCAGCACTTGACCACATTTCAACTCTTTTATCATGAGGGATAAAAACCCTGATTTCCTCTTCGTTATATCCAACTTGTATCTTCTTGTCATCGACAATAATAGGTCTTTTCAAAACAGTTGGATTTTTTGCAATGAAGCTTAATAACTCATTGAATTTCATCGATTCAACATCGACATTCTGTTCTTTCATTATCTTAGAACGCTTGGAGATAATCTCATCTGTACCATCTAAACTTTTGGAAAGAATCTCTTTAAGATCTTCAGTTCCCAAGGTTCCTGCTAAGATATTGATTTCTTGAAATGGGATATTTTGCTCTTTAAACCAGGTTTTAACTTTTCTACAAGAAGAGCAGCTTGGTGATGTGTATATTTTTACCAATTTACATCTCCTTTCTTCAAATACAGAGATTTGACCTATAAATTATCGCAAAAAACATATTTAAAATCAACAGCACAATTTTACACTGTAAAAGTTAAAAAATAGTTGGTTTTATTTGTTTTCTTGTTCAATTTCCTTTTTGAGTTTTATCTTCTTTTTCAAACTGGCAAACTCAAAAAAGTAAGTTATGTAAGTGATTGAGAACAAAATTAAAGGAACACTGACCATCAAAGTTATAATCCAATATAAATCTAAACTTAGAAAATAATGATAGAAAACAACCAATAAACCCATATCAACATAGAAGATAAATGTGGTGGCTTTTCCAAAGAATATCGGTCCTTTCAACTCTGTATTTTTAGATATGAAATACAGATTGAAGAAAAACAATGTTGCTTCTTTAATTATAAAAATAGCGAACATTATATAAACGATATAAAAAGCATCCCATCCTTCGTGGAAATAAGCGACCTTTATCGCAAATCCGATACCTATGGCCAACTGTAGTAACTTATCAGCCAAAGGATCGAATATCTTGCCAAGATGCGATTGCATATTGAACTTTCTTGCGATGAATCCATCGACAAAATCAGTGTAACCGCAAACTAACAATAACAATCCGCACAAAGTTGAATTGAATAAGAAGTTTGAATCATCAAGAAGTTGCCCACTGACAAAATCATAAGGCCACAAGTAAATTATCAAATAAACAATAGCAACTAAAATACGGAAGTAACAGAGAATATTTGGAAACAAAAAGATATCTCTCTTATTGAAAACTCTCTTCGCATAAGAGTTAAATTTTTTGTTGAAACTGAGATTCTCATCCAAATTCAAATCGATAAGATCCTCTGTTTGTTCAACTTTTTTATCTATATCCTTATCTTTGTTTTCCATAATTTATTTTGATTTAATCCTTGTTATCTTCTGATTTATCATCATTTTCAGATGGTTTTGATTCATCGACAAAAGTCATATCTTTATCTTCAAAATCGATAATTGTACTACCGATATTATCATCATTTTTTTCAGTTGTATCAGGATTTTGTGTCGGAGCTTTATCATTCTCTTGCTTATTATTCAAATTAGTCATCTGTTTGAAAACTTCAGCAAAGACATCGTCAGCACTTTGATTCTCAGTTTTGTTGTTCATCTTCTCTCTGAAGGTGTTCATATATTCATTGATATCAAAGTTCTGTACATTCTTATCTAAATTTTCATAGACATCCATCAAGTTCAACATAGGATTCATATTAGCATACATCGGATCAACTTCACCGACGTTGAATGACATATACATACTCAATTCAATTTTGAATTTTTCAACTTTAGCTAAATATGTGTAATTGCTAACTAGGCTTGCAAAACGTCTTACCAATATAATCGGGAACAACAACATCATAATTGCAAAAGCAAAACAGAAAGGAAATACCTCAACTAACTGCAATAAATTTGTGTTAAATAGAGTGTTTATATACATACCAAGAGCGTAACTTCCAACTCCGATAAGTGAGAAAACAACAATATCAAGAACATTCATCTTCTTACTTACTTTACTATCAAAACTCTTGATAACATTCTTTCCAAGTTTTCTAACAATATAACCGCCTGTATTGTTCATGATGCTTGGGTAAGTTGTAAAACCAGCAAAATGTTGAATCATCGAGGAATATATCATCAAAACTGCGCAAACAGCAGGGATGAAAATACTCAAACCACGTATAATAGCAAAACATCTTGTCAATTCGTTGGCGTATTTTACAAATATCTCACCACTTAAATAACTGAACATCATCATGACAGTTGAGTTTGGATTATTTAGCATATACTGCTCAATCTCCTGACCAATTTGTGGGTACATGTAATTGACCAAAGGTGTCAATGCAAAATTTGTAAAGATGAAATCAACAAAATAATAGATCATCAAAAACACAAAAAACGGCATTATCCAACTGAAAGCCCCGGATCTTCTTCCAAAATAGTCCTTATAAGCTTTGCCATAGGTGTAATTTGAATCACCAAACCCTGTTAGTGTATAAGAAACTCTCAAATAAAAGCAGAAATACATCGGCAAAATAAAATAAATAAAAAGTATTGAGAGCATATATGTGTATGACAATGTTATAAAAATTCCGATTGTCAAAATAACAGGTAATATCAAAAATAACGAATCAAAAAGAAAATTCTTAATTTTCATATGTGAAAGAAGAAGTTTTCTAAATTCATTAGCTTTGACGAATTTTATATCAGGTTCCTTATTATTATTAACTTTTTTATCCATCAAAATAACCTCATAAACAATATTATTATAGTAAGAATAAAACAAATTTAATCACTATTTTTTATTTGACTTTTATTCTTTTTCGTTTTATCCAGCTTCACATACTTCAAAAGTGAAGAATTTAAAACCAAAGTTAAACTTGAAATTATCATCAAAATAGCTGATACACTTGGGGAGAATAATCCTAGCATCGCTAAAGGAATCAACACGATATTGTACAAAAATGCCCAAACGAAATTGAATATTATATTCAAGTAAACTTTCTTTGAAATTCTTATCGACTTTTCAATACTTGAAATATCATCTTTAAGCATGATGCAGTTAGCTTTAGCTTTGGTAACTTCACTAGCTTTATAAGAGGCTATTTTAAGATTGACCGCAGACAAAGCTAATATATCGTTGACACCATCCCCAACATAACACGTTTGTTTTTGCAAATTTTTATTTGATGAAAGAATCTTCTCTATGATATCTTTTTTCATATTTGGCAAAACTTCATAATATATATCTTCTTTTTCAAAACCTAACTGCTCACCAACATTCAACGTGTAAGTTTTTAAATCACCAGAAATTAAAATTGTTCTAATATTATCTTTTTTAAGTTTGGCAATAGCTTGTTTGGCGTCATCTATAACTTCATCTTCAAGTTGCATCAAACCAACTAATTCATCTTTGTAAAGTAAACAAACTGTTGTTTTGCTAGCATCTTTTATCAATTGTAAATTTTCTCGACTTAGTTTAGTTGTGTCTTTGATAAGTTTGACACTTCCTAATATATAATCTTTGTTTTGAATCCCTAAGCCGATCATCTCTTTGTTATCTTTAACATCCAACTTTATAGTTGTATTGTAAGTTTGTTCTTTTAAATAAGATTTAATTGAAGAAGCAATTGGATGGGTTGAACTTTCTTCCATGATATTGACACAAGAAAAATATTCACTTGGAATAGTGTTTTTGACAACTTTCAATTCACCTTTGGTGAGCGTTCCTGTTTTATCAAAAAAAATTATTTTAATATTCTTGATTTTTTCAAAAATATCACCTGTTTTGAATAATATTCCATTTTTCAAAGCTAAATAAAAACCATTCAAGCTGCTCAATGGTACCGCTAATCCAAAAGCACAAGGACATGAGACAACCAAAACTGTGATGCTTCTTACAATTGAGGTTGCTATATCGTATTTGCATAAATAAAAATAATTTAACAAAAAGGTGAAGACAGAGACCAAGAAAATAGCAAGAACAAACCATGAAGCGATGACATCTGATATTTTATTCAAATTACCTTTTTTATTATCAAGGGCGTAAGATTCGTTGACGATATTTGACATCAATGATTCTGAAGTTGGTTTTAAAACTTTAATATAAATAGGCCCATTTAACAAAGTTGTAGAAAGGAAAACTTCATCATTCTCTTTCACATAACGCGGGGTGGATTCTCCAGTTAATATTTTCTCATCAACACTACCATTTGATTTAATAACAACTGAATCCGTTGGAATTTGTTCACCTGTTTTTACCAAACAAATATCACCAATTTGCAAACTATCAACATCGACACTTTGAATATCATTTGATTCAAGATTCACAACCTTATTCGCTTTATTTGGAATCAATGAAGAAACATCATTCAAAGCTTGTACACTTTTAGCTTTAACAATATCAGTTATGTTATGTCCTATAAAGATAATTGAAAGGATCATCATCGTTGAATCAAAATAAGTAACAGTTCCCATTTTAAAAACATTTGTAAGATTGACAGGATCTAAAATAAGTAAAACCAAACTTAAAATGTAACTTGCTAAACTTGAAATTGCAATTAACAAATCCATCCCAACTCTCTTCATCTTGATTGAAAGTATCGCCCTGTATATAAAAGGTGTCCCTAAAATAAATAAACTTATAGTTGCAAAGATAAGTTTTATCAAATTGCTATCGAAAAACATGAAAAAATCAAGATGAATATTAAATGTTTTTTCATCCATCAAAATCATGTTGATCATTCCTAAAACGCTGACAACCAATGTCACAATAGCAACTATCAAACTGAAAAGATTGAAATTAAAAACAGATTTTTTCTTCTCAACAACAAGATTATACCCTTGCTGTTTGACAAGCCTTTGTAAATATGACAATGGAATCTTCTCATCATCATAAGTGAAGCGAACAGTATTTTTGGAAAGATTGACATTCGCTTTAATACCAACTCTTTGAAAAGTTTTTTCAACAGAAGCACTGCAATGTGCACACATCATGTTCTCAACTTTCAATGTCAATGTTCTTAGCATAAATCTCCTTTAAAAAAAGTACCAATAACTTGTATTGATACTTTAATTTTAATAAATACACTTTCAATTGTTTTTCATGATGCTTAACGTCTTTTCATACCACCGTTGAATGTTTTGATAAATTCAACCAGCAATTCCAAATCATCTGGATTCAATTTTCCAACTTTCTGAGTTTGTTCAAAATCCATTATGAAGTTCTTCAAATTTTTAATTTGAACGATCTCATTCTCAGCATTAGCATCTTCATAAACACATTCAGGAATCTTAGTTGAATTATTGATAACTGTGACAGGAATGACCAAAAATTCATCAACAGCCCCTTTGGTAAAGTACATGTTCAAATTATAAACGTAATATCTATTTAACATGATGGGGTTATTAACAATTCGTTTATCAGATCCATCTTTATTTCTGACTATCCATTTCTTATCTTTGATAGCACCATCAACTTGATTTTCAAAATATCTATCCAAAATGCAGTAGATGAATTTGTCACTTATCAAAAGATGTGAGCAACTTATCTTCTGCTCTAAAATATCAAGTTTAACATTATTTAACAAAAGAAAATCATTGTTCTTTGCAATCTTGTAAAGAACACGATTGACTCTCTCAGGAAATAATTTGGTAGCCAAAGATTTGAACATAAACAAAACTATTCTTTAATGCAACTTAATGCAACTTCCATCATCTTGGTGAAGGATTCTTGTCTTTGTTTGGCTGTGGTAACTTCAGATGTTATAAATGAATCGGAGATTGTCAAAATACACAATGCTTCTTTGTTCAAATATGCAGCATTGCAGTATAACGCATACGATTCCATCTCAACAGCTAAACAACCAAGTTTTGCCCATCTCTTCCAAACATCTGGTTCATCGTTATAGAAAATATCGGAACTTAATATATTACCGACATGGTATCTAGCATTTTGTTTTTCACAAGCTTCAACTGCTTCTTGTAAAACATTGAAAGAAGCAATAGCTGAATATGTACCTTTCAAATTGTATTGGGAAGCCCAATTGGAATTGGTACAAGCACCTTGTGCAATTACAATATCGAAAATTTTACAATCAGGGGAATAAGCACCAGCTGAACCAATTCTGATTATTCTATCAACACCATACTGGTCGAATAATTCATAGGAGTAAATACCGATACTTGGCATACCCATACCACTACCCATGACTGAAACCTTCTTACCCTTGTAGTATCCGGTGTACCCGAACATGTTTCTAACTGTATTGAATTGTTTGACATCACTAAGATAATTATCAGCGATAAATTTCGCTCTCAAAGGATCACCAGGCATCAAAACTGTCTTTGCAATTTCACCTTTTTTCGCTTCATTATGTGCTGTTGCCATACTAAAAATTTCCTTTCATTAAGTAATTAAATTTTAACATATTGAAATATATTAAAATGGCAAAATGTAATAAATGGTAAGTAAAATTTTCAAAACTTAATTTTTAATAAAATTTATTTCTTAACAACTTTGTTGTTAAATACGAAAATTATTTTTTTATAAAACAAAACTGCCACAAGTTTTTCTTGTGACAGTAATAATATAAATACGAATTTTTTGAATTATTTTATTTCTTCTTAAGATACTTGATGGAGTCAAGGGTGACTGCAACTAAGATGATCAAACCTTTGACAACGAATGCCATGTTGGTATCGATTCTCAAGTATGTGAAGGAAGTTGATAACATTTCAAACAAAACTGTTCCGAAAACGACACCACCTATCTTACCGATACCTCCACTGAAGGATATTCCACCGACAACGCAGGCTGCGATAGCATCAAGCTCGTAACCGTTACCGTAAGTTGCTGAGGATGTTGTGGTCTTAATACCATCGAAGAAGGAACCAAAACCGTACAAAATACCAGCCATGACGAATGCTAATAATGTAATCTTAAATACTGATATACCACTGACGGAAGCAGCTTCTGCATTTCCACCAACAGCATAAAGATTTCGACCGAATTTTGTCTTATTCCAAATAAACCAGACTATAAAGATCGCCAATATTGCAAATATGATCAAACCAAGAGAATATTTTGTTCCAAATTTGATAAGTTGTTGAGCAGTTTTATCAATTGATGTTGTTGATTTACCATCGGTACCAAATGCCAATAATCCGTAGATTATCAACTGGGTACCCAATGTTGAGATAAATGGGTGCATCTTGAATTTTGCGGTGAAGAAGCCAGCGATAGATGAGAACAATGTTGTTGCAAATGTTGTGATGATGAATGCTAAGATTACTCTCCCCCAGATATTCCACGAACTATTATCGATAACTATGCCGAATATCGAATACGAGTTCCCCTGCGTTTGCAACATCATCGTTGTCAAAACCGTTCCTAAACCGATCATACGACCGATGGATAAGTCGGTGCCAGCTAACAAGATCAATCCTGCGACACCTAGTGAGAAGAAGACACGGATCGAAGCGTTAGATAAGATATTCATGATTGTATCGATTGATAACAATCTTGAATTCTTGATAACTGCACCGATGAAGAAGCAGATGATGATAATGTAGATTGCATTATTCAGCAAGAAATTCTTCAAGGAGAAGTTATAAGCGATGTTATGAACTTTCTGGACGACTTTCTGACCTATCGATGGTTTACCATTACGATAGTTTGTCATCAATGATTGATCGTGTAAGAAAGCTTCATGGTTGTTACGCTTGGTACCTTTCAAAATACGATTCTTAGTATCTTTGATCTCTTTAACAGAAGATTTGTTCTCTACTTGGAAGGATTTTTTGATGTTCTTAATGATTGTCTCTTTATGAGGATTTGACTCAACTTCAACGATAGTATCAGAGATATGTTTCTCCCTTTTAAGTCTGTTAACTTTCTCTTCTTGCAAATTGCATTTAGCGATATCCTTTGCTTTGATATTGGAAACTTCGGATTCATGCTTGACTTGCAAGACATCTTTTTTACCGGCAACTTTGACATAACCGACACCTTCACAGACCAATTTATCGATGAGATGTTTGTTCAATTTATGGAATTGTTTACCTTCATCGATGAGTTTTATCTGTTCGAGAGTTTGAACAGCTTTGTCATCATCACCTAAATCTTTAGATTTCTTGATTTCAACGATAGCTTGTTTAGCATTTTCAACTTTGGACATGCCAGAAGTACGGAGTTTATCAAGTTCATCAAGCATCTTTTTGTTCACTTCTTCAAAGTCACCTTTGACAAAGTAACCTTTCAATGCTATGGAATTGTAAGCTTTAAGTTGTTTTAAAACAGCTTTGACTTCACTTGAATCAAGTGGGTTTGCAAAACCTTTTGCTAAGATATCGTGTTTTTCAAGTAACAATGAAATATATTTGGAATAATCGGCTGTTTTTTCTAAAAACATCTTCTCAGTTAATGTTTGAATTTCTTCTCTAATCGAGTTGATTTCATCCAATATTTCGATACTTTTTACTTCTCTTTGCTCGACATATTTTCTATATGTAGCACTTATCTTCTCTTGAATTTGAATCTTGTCTTGAAGATCTTCGGTCTGTTTGAGATCATTTTTCAAAGTCAAAGTTTCCTCTTCGATCTTCTTGGCATTTTCCTTAACTAAGAGATTAAGTTTAGTTCTGAGTTGTTTTATCTTTGTCTCAGCTTCTTTTTTAACTGTGGAGAGTTTTGTTTCATACTCTTTATACTTATTTTCCAAAGGAGCTTTGAGTGATAAAATCTCATCATCGTAATTTTCCTTTACAAGTTTGACTAACTCCTCTTGCAAACTTTCAAGTTCTTGCTTGTGCTCTTGAATGTAGCTTGAGGTTTTAGTGATCTCTTCTTGAAGTTTTTCAAGTAAAGGTTTTTGTGCATCAACTTTTATTGTTGCATCAAGTTTTATATACTTTGCTTCGCTTTTAAGTTTCTTTAATTTTCTTTCACCAGCTTCTAACAATACATCTATCTTAGAATGGAGCTGTTCAACTTTTGTAAAGAAACTTTCATCTTTTTTAAGTAAATATTCTTTAGCCATGTTTCCCTCCTTACAAATATTTAGTCGCTAATTGCAACAATTCCTCTTGGTTAGTTTGCTTCGTATTAACAATACCAGCCACTCTACCGTTACTTAGAACCATAATTCTGTTGGTGATACCAAGTATCTCCGGCATCTCAGAAGAAACAACGATGCAGGATTTTCCTTGTTTAACCATATTGACGATCAATTCATAGATCTCATATTTAGCACCAACATCAATACCACGGGTAGGTTCATCAAGTAAGAATAGATCAGGATTTGTTTCAAGCCATCTACCTAAGATAACTTTCTGCTGGTTACCTCCAGATAACGAAGTGATAGGATCATTTATCGAAGCAACTTTGGTTTTCATATTTTTAACCTGTCTTAAAGTTGCATCTTCCATAAGACTCTCTGAGAGAATACCAAGTTTATTGGTGTATTTATTCAAACAAGCGATAGTTGAGTTGAATTTGATCGAATCAACCAAGAACAAACCGTTGAATTTTCTCTCCTCAGTGACGAATGCAATCTTATCTTTGATAGCTTCAGCACTTGATTTGTAGAAAACTTGACGATTTTTGTATTTGATTGAACCACTTGAGATCTTTCTCATTCCAAAGAGAACTTCCAGTAATTCACTACGTCTTGCTCCAACTAATCCGTAAATTCCGAATATCTCATTTTTCTTGACGTTGAATGAGACATCGTAGATTTTCGGATCATAAGCACTGTACAAATGTGAAACTTCCAAGATGTTCTCCTTTTCACTTGGAACATTATCGATAACAGGGAAACGATTTTCCAATGGTCGACCGACCATCTTGGAAATAAGTTCATTCATGTTGGTATCTTTGGTAAGTTTAGTCATTATCATCTGACCATCACGCATAACTGAAACATCATCAGCTATGGCGAATATCTCATCCATCTTGTGAGAGATGTAAACGAAAGATATACCTTGCTTTTTCAAATTGTTGATAATTTGGAAAAGTTTTTTAACTTCCTTCTCAGTTAAAGAACTGGTAGGTTCATCCAAAATGATAACTTTCGCTTTGTAAGAGACCGCTTTTGCAATTTCAACCATCTGTCTGTTGGAAACTGACATCTTTTTCATAAGAGCGTTCAAATCGACATCGACACCGATGCTTTTGAAAACTGCAGAAGCTCGAGCGTACATTTCGTCTTTATTGACTATACCGAATTTCCCTGGGTATCTTCCTAGGAAAAAGTTATCCAGAACAGTTCTATCAAGACATTGATTGAGCTCCTGATGAACCATCGAGACACCTTCTTCCAAAGCTTGTTTTGGAGAATTGTAGTTGACAAATTCACCATCGACATAGATCTCTCCGGAATCTTTGGAATAGATTCCGAATAAACATTTCATCATAGTGGATTTTCCAGCACCATTCTCACCCATCAAAGCATGGACTGTTCCTTTACGAACTTGGAAATTGATACCTTTCAAAACTTGGTTTGAGCCAAAGGACTTGGAAACGTTTCTAAACTCAAGAATATATTTATTTTCTTCCATCTTTAGTCCTTTCTTCACTATTCTTCGTTTTGAAATAAAGGGTGATGCGAGAATCACCCTTATTTTTTAGATAATTTGGTTGTTATTTATTATTTGACGTATTGATCGATGTTATCTTTGTTGATCTTGACATAATCAACACGGAAAGCTTTGTATTCGCTATCGTAGGTAACACCTTTATTCTTATATTCATCGATGACTTCTTGTAAGGATTTTGCATCTAATTCCTTCAAAGCAGCTACATCACCACTATTTGCTTTGTTGGTGTCTGTATTGAGCATCAATCTGTTGAGCAAATCAGCGACAACTGTACCTTGTTTGCTGGAGTCATTCAAAACTGAACCGTACAATGTACCATCTTTGACAGCAGCAATACCAGCGGATGAACAGTCAACACCATAGATAGCCATTGTGGACTTATATTCACTTGTACCGAGAATTCCGACTGCCATATCATCGTTATTTGAGAAGATGACGTCGACTTTACCATTATCATTGATGTAGTTTGAGAAGTGTTTAGCAGCAGCGGTCAAATCCCAAGGAGCAGCAGATGTATCATTGATACCGGTGATTTCTTGTGCAACGACATCAGCACCAGTAACTTTAACACCTTCTTTATTCTTGATTTCATGTTCACCATTAAGTAACTCAACCAAATGACTAACTGAATATTTACTTCTGGCTTCAGCTTCGACGTGTCCTTCTTCACCGAGAACAGTCAAAACATTAACTTTACCATCAGCATCAAGATCCCAACTACCATCAGCTTTGGTTTCCATATATTCAAAGTATTGTTCAGCTTGCATCATACCGGCTTGTTTAGCATCGGTACCAACGAAGTAACCTCTGAACCAGCTGTCCATAGTTGCTTTGTCTGGATTACCTTGAGAATCGGCGATTTCCTTATTCCAGAAGACGATTGGTAATTCAGCTTCTTTAGCTAATTCCATAATAACTGCACCATCGGTTGGTTTATTTAAATTGATAGCTAAACCTTCAACACCAGCGGCGATGAAATCTTGAACACCTTTCAAAATTTTATCGGTTTGTGATGCACCATCGACATCCATGATTGTCCAGCCGTATTTATCGGCTTGTTCTTCATAAGTTGGTTGCCAATAGGTTTTCATGTTGTTGTCACCCATATTGTAGTAGGTAATACCAACAAGTTTACCATCATTACCACCACAAGAAGTGAGTGCTGATGCTGTAAGTGTGCCTAATAAGCAAACTGTCATTAAATTCTTTTTCATTTAGTTTCCCCCGTAAAAACAATTTAATCTGCTGATTTAAAAAAATCAGCTGTTTAGAGTATATTTGTAAACGTTTACATTTTCAAATATAAAATTTTTTTAACTCCTAGAAATCGTCAGTTTTTTCTGTTTTTTATTTTTAATCATAAAATTTTCAAAATATGCGAATTTTTAACGATATGAAAATTTGCAAAAAATCTTGCTATATTAGCTTAAATTCAAATTTTATGAAGTCTTTATTTTCTTGTTATTGTGTACTTGATATGTTTTGTCATCCAAGTGTTTTTAGAAACTCTTATTTGTTTATCATCTATCAACAAGTTCTGCGGTTCGATAGCGATACCTGAATAAAGTAATTTATCATCGATAGAGATAAAACTTGGTCTTTTCTTATTGTTGTTCAAATAGATATTTGCCGATGAATAGTCAGTTTGACAGATAAGTTTATATTTCTCTGTTTCAAGAATTATCGGGTATCTTTCATCATTATCGAGAATATAAGTATCATCGATTGTGGTTTTAAATGATTTTTCAATCTCATTCATGTGTTCTTTAATAGGAGTTTGAGTTTTGAAGTTCAAATAATGATAAACAGAAGTTACATCATCGATCACTAAATTGTTATCGCAAGTAGCAATTTTTGAACTATCAATAAGTAATGAGGAGTTTGTAACGTCACAATTATCTAAATTCCAATATATATGATTGGAAAGGTTGCAAAAAGACTCGCTTTTATCATTTTTATAAGATAACTCAATATCAAAGCAATTCTCTTTTGTATAAATAGAGTATTTGACAACCACATGATGGAAACCTTCAATATTCATCATTTTTTCACATTCATATTTAAAAATTACATCAATGGTACTTTCATTTTCAACTATGTGATAATCAAATTTTACAAAGGAGAGACTTTGTAAATCTCCTCCGTGTAAAACGAAGTTTTTGTTTGGAACAACAGGGTGTAAGAGAATATCCTTTTTATTCAACTTTTGAAAACAATTGATTCTACCAGCTACAAGTCCGAGTGTCTTGCCATAAAACTGCAAGGATTTTTCAAATTCTTCGATGTTTTTGGGGGTGCAAGTTAAGATATCATCATCAAAGTAGATAGCGTAAACCGAAGCACCAATATCTGAAAATATTATCTTCAAATTCTTATCATTCTTTATTGTTATCATTTGATTTCTCCTTGTCTTTAGTTGGTTCTATTATTGTCATATTATCTAAGTTCTCTTTAGTTTCTTGTTTGAGTTTCTCTTTATAGCGATTTTTGTAATATGGTTTGAAAATATCCTTGTAAATTGACTTATAAGTACCTTTCAAATTCAAAACATCACTAACATAAGCCAATCTTTCCAAACTTTTATAAATCAAAGAATCCCTTTCATCTTTGGTCAATTTTCTATCTTCATTGATAGCAGCTAAATTCATATAGAATTTGTTTATGAAAACATACACGTGATTGTAACAATAAACAATGACTATTCCATTTTTAAATATTTGACAAAGTTTTTCATAACTTGCAATTTTTTTAGAATCTATAAAATTGTCAGCTTTAGAAAGATCATCTGAGTAAACATAACAACGGTGTTGAAATTCTTTTCTACTGTCAGAGAAAATAACTCTCTCCATATCTTCAAGAACACCATCTTCGATATCACGATGTTTTATAACAAGTTTTCCATCAAATGGATTAGAGATATCTCTAAATATCAAACAAGTACCACTGATCTCTTTTATATCTTTGGAATTTGAATCTAAAACTTTCTCTGTATCATCACCGATGTTGTACTTTTTGATTTCCAAAAGTCTCTTTCTTTTATTTTCCGTTTTTTCAAACGAAACATTTGATAAATAGGAACATTCAAACAAAACATCACTATCAGTCACGCCTTTTAAATAATCTGAAAAATCTGAAAATTCAGTTTTTACAAATTTCAAAGAGTTAACCTCATCGATATTGACACCAAGAAGAGGTTTATATTCCGCATCCAAACCGTAATTTAATTCGATGATATCTTTAAGATGTTCATCAACTTTTATCTTCTTATCAAATTTACCAGTGATGAATAAAATTCCACTAACACCGAACAAAACCAAAAAAACGATCGTCACATAATAAATATTCATAACTTGGGAATCGAAGTTTGGCCCATCCATATTTAAAATATCTTTAAATACGGTCAAAGATAAAATCAAAGCTAATAGTAAACCAACACCACAAATGGAAGTTAAAACAATACCGGTGATAAAATTGACTTTTCTTTTCTTCGCCCTTTTATGTAAAGGGTTCATTTTGAAGTTATATTCCATATACGCTCCTTATTTATTGAGAGTTTTGACGAACTTCATAAAATGCTCACGACCTATGGTTGTCTGTTTGAAAACACCACAGTCAATTAGTCCTCTTTCAAAGTAAAAACCAACATGTTTCAAAACAACTTTTTCAATCTCTTCAGAATTGTTCTTATCAAATTTCATTTGTTTTATTTCATTAATAAAGGTTGCATGTTTAGTCAAAACTTCTGATTCTTCTGGATTTGTATCATTTTTAATGCAATCTATTATCAAACCGATTTCCTTTTTCAATCTTGAAGGTAAAACTGCCAATCCCATAACTTCAATCAAACCAATATTCTCCTTTTTGATATTGAAATTTTCAGGATGAACATGGAATATACCATCTGGATATTGTTCATCAGTTCTATTGTTTCGCAAAACTAAATCCATGACATATTTGTTCTCGACCATATGTACTATAGGGGTTATGGTATTGTGTCTTGTTTGTTTTGTAAATGGGATTATATTAGCTTCCTTGTCTTCGTATTGGATCCATCTATGCAAAATCAAATCTGCTACTTCCGATACTTTACTTTTATCAACACCAGTAACTCTGACAACTGATAAAGGCCAATTCAACAAACTTATATCAATCTTAGGATACTTTTTAAGTTTGATATTCTCTTCAAAAGCAGTTGCTTTGAACATCGGGAAGATGTAATTTCCACCTTGATAATGATCATGAGTTAGTATACTTCCACCAACAATAGGTAAATCGGCGTTAGAACCAACCATATAATGTGGGAATTTAGTTACAAAATCCAAAAGATTATCGAATGTTGTTTTATCAATGCGCATCGGGACGTGTTCATAATTGACAACGATACAATGCTCATTGAAATATGCATATGGCGAATATTGTAAAAAGTATTTTCTATTGTTTAAACTCAAATTGATAATACGTAAATTATCTCTTGCAGGATGGCTGTATCTACCGTAATATCCGACATTCTCCACACACAATTGACATTTTGGATAATTTGAACTACTTTTTTGACTTAATGCTTTTGATATATCTTTGGGATCCTTCTCAGGTTTACTAAGATTTATTGTTATATCCAATTCACCGAATTTTGATTCATATTTATACTTGATATCTTTAGCAATCCTTGAGGTTCTTATGTAATTGGAATTTGAGCAAAATTTGTGGAAATAATCTGTCGCTTCCCTTGGAGAATTCTTATATAAAGCGTTGAATTTTTCCATTATATTGCTAGGTTTATCAACCAGAGTATCCATCAAATAAGTGTCGAATATATCTTTACTTTCAATATCATCTTCGATCAAATTAAGATTGACAGCGTAATTTAAAAGATTATGCAATATATCATCAAGATTATTATCGTAGTATTGAATCAAAGGATCCGAATATGAATCCTTTTTGAAGATATGAAGGAGTTTGTTGGTTATATAAATCTCATCTTCCTTTTTGATAAGCTGTTTAACAATACCATAATTGACAAGCTTTTTAATATAAGCATCCAAGGATGTGTCAATAAAACCATCATTTATATTAGCAATATAGAAACTTGCATCGTAACCTATTTTCTTTCTATACTCTTCTTTGACATTTTTTATAAATTCATCAATGGAATCTTCTCTGACTAAATTGACAGTGCAACCACCAAATCCACCACCGGTCATTCTGCTTCCTAAAACGTTCTTCTGTTTTCTTGCTAAGTCAACTAAAACATCCAACTCCAAACAGGTAACTTCAAAATCGTAGCGTAAAGAGTCACCAGATTCATTCATAAGTTTTCCAAAGGTTACTAAATCATCCTCACTTAAAGCTTTGACAGCTTTAAGTGTTCTTTGATTTTCATAAACTGCATGTTTGCAACGTCTTTTAACGACATCGTCTTTAATATTATTTTTCAATCTTTCAAAATCCTCGATTGAAAGATCACCTAATGATTTGATATCTATGTATTTTTTTAATATGTTCAAACCACTCTCACACTGCGTTCTTCTTTCGTTATATGCAGAGTCATTCAAAGAGTGTTTTTTATTGGTGTTACATATGACTATTTTGTAATCTTTCAAATTTAAATAAGCGTATTTGTATTCCAAGGTGTTGCAATCTAAGAATATCGCACAATTCTTCCTACCATTTGCCGAAGCAAATTGATCCATAATTCCACATTTGACATTGCAGAACTTATTCTCAGCTTGCTGACCTATCAATGCTAAGTCAATATCAGTTAGATGTTTGAATTTGAACATCTCCCTTAGCATACCAGCACAAACAACTTCCAAACTGGCTGAACTTGATAAGCCAGATCCATTTGGAACATCACCGAAAATGTAAATATCCAAACCTTTATCGATTTTAAGATTCATATTGTTGAATTCATTGATAACTCCTAAACAGTAATTAGCCCAACCGTATCTTCGTTTATCGTAATGGAAGTTATTAATATCAGCTTTTATAATAGGTAAAGATGGGAAATTTGCTGAGTAAAATCTAAATTTGTTAGTGTTGTTGAATCTGACCAACAAATTTGTTCCAAAACTCAAAGCACATGGAAAAACATGACCACCGTTATAATCGGTGTGTTCACCGATCAAATTCACTCTTCCAGGAGCGAAGAATGATTTTATATTTTCAAAATTAGTTTCATGGAATACCTTTTCAAATTCTTTATATAAATCCATATGAAAAACACCTCAAATATATTATATAAAGTAAAGTTAATTTTAAATTGAATATTTGTAAGCGTTTGCAAAATAAACTAATTTAAACAAGTTATCAGTTTGTTTTCTTTCCTTTTATTTTAAAAATGATGACATTTATAAAAAACGAAACAACGATCCAGCTACTCACATAAATATACATTACAGAAGTGTCTACATACTGTCCGAACATCAATAAATCTATGCTGAACATCTCTTTTAATGAAGATACAAAACCCTCATGACCTAACATAGTTTGAATATGATTAAAATTACCATTCATCAAATAGTTTCTAAATAAACCAGTTATATGGGATGCCGGAAGTAAACTTGAGAAATTTTGAATAAAATTACCTAACGATCCCATCGGCATATATGCTCCACAAAGAAAACCTATCGAAGCACTAACAATTCCACTGAAGGCGGTGAATGGTGAGATCTTTTTGAAGAAATTCACAAATATCATCATTATCAATGTGCTAGAAGCACTTCCAAACAAACATAAAACATAACTTATAAAAACACTAAGTGCATCAGTATGTATATTTCCAAAACATCCAACAATGATATATCCGATTGTTAAAAAAAAGGTACTTATAAGTAATGTGTTTAAAAAAGCACCTAGAAAATACCCTAAGATGATATTTGAATTTTTAGTTGGTGATGAGAGTAAATCATAATCGATCTTCTTCTCTTTATCACTAATCATTGGTGATAAAGCATTCATACAAACAGTTACAAATGAAGTACCAACTAAACCTGATACAAACCATGAGTTGACTAAATCTACAACATCTTTTCTTGATATTGAATTGGTTATCGCACTGATAGTTTCAATACTTGAATAAATAGAATCGATATATGTATCCTTCAAAAATAAAACATAAAGGAAGATGATGATAAATTGTGCCAATAAAGAGAAGAAGAATATCGCTTTATCCTTATAAAACATCAAAAAATTTCTTTTTGTAAAACCAAGAACGAATATTGTTTGCTTTCTTAAACTACTTACCATATTAAATTTCCAACTTTCTACCTGTGACACTTAAAAATACATCATCCATATTACCTTTGACAATCTCAAATTCAATGAAATGATCCTTATGTTTTTCTAATAGATATACTAATTTTGCATAATCTTCAAAATTTATATAAAAAGCATCTATTGAATATTCGAAATCCAGTTGAAGTGTATTTAAAAACTTTCTATTTTCATCTGTATCTTTGGCATACCAAATAAGCTTGTTTGAAGAATATTTGCTTTTTAAAGCTAATGGAGAGCCTTTGGCAATAATCTTTCCTTTATCTAAAATTACAATCTCATCCGCTTGTAATGTTTCTTCCATATAGTGAGTTGTTAAAAAGATGGTTAAATTTGTCTTTTTCTTCAAAGATGAAAGAATATTCCAAACTAATTTTCTTGTTTTTGGATCTAAACCGGTGGTCGGTTCATCCAAAAATAAAATTGATGGATCATTTATAAGTGCTCGTGCTATATCAACTTTTCTTTTTTGTCCACCTGATAACTTACAATATTTTCTTTTCAAAATTTCCTTCAATTCAAATAACTCTATTATTTCTTTTATTCTAGTCTTAGCTTGTTTTTTCGATAAACCATAAAAACAAGCACGATTATATAAATTCTCTATAACAGTGAAATTTTCATCCAATACTGAATTTTGAAAAACAATACCAATTGAATTTTTAATGGCAAACTCATCTTTATCCAAATCAAAATTGTTGATAAATACTTTACCTGAAGTCTTTTTAAGTACATTACATAAAATATTTATTGTTGTTGTTTTACCAGCACCATTCTCACCTAAAAAAGCGAAAAGTGTACCTTTTTTAACTTCAAATGAAATATCATCAACAGCAACAATATCTTTGTATTTTTTAATCAAATTATTGACGCTGATTATGTTTTCAGCCATAGATAAAAACCTCCTTATAAATAATCTAGAAAAGAAAATTAAAACCACTTCGAACTTGTAATTAGTATACTATGTGATATGTATTACATTAAATCATATTCAGCTTGTTCAGATGTCAACAACGCACCTATCTACATTACATTAGGGATTGTTATATTTTTAATCATGCTTTTTGTCACTCTTATTTTGATTTTCTCAATATGTATTGTAAAAGAGAATGAAGTCGTAACTTTGAAAAACAATGTTGGTGAATTTAAAGTTCTTGCGAAAGGAACATATTTTTTAAATCCTTTTAAATTTTATCAGGTTAAAAGAATACCATTAGATGTTGAAGAAGTAAATGGAAAATTTGGTGGTAACAATTTCTTTATTAAATATAAAGTTGTTGATTACTACAAATATAGTACAGATAAAAAATCATTCACACAGTATCTAACAGATATCGGCAAAGGCAAGATATTGCCTTTGGAGTTAGCAGTCGAGCAAATAAAAAACATCGCGATTTCTCTCGGTGTTGATATATTAGAATTGACTTATATTGGATGATACAAAACTAATTTTTTGTATCATCAATTTCAGATTCTCTCTCCATGATATCTGTGAAGTAACTTGCAAAATTATCAAAAGGTACAACATCAATATAGCCGTTGTATGCGATTGATATTCTTCCAGTTTCCTCTGAAACAACAACCACAACAGCATCACTATTTTCTGAAATACCTAAGGCAGCTCTATGACGAGCACCATATTTTCCTTCTAAAGCTTTCTTGGTACTTGGTAAAAAGACATTAGCAGCAATAATTGTAGAACCTCTACAAATCATGGCACCATCATGCAATCTTGTGCCTTCATAGAATATTGTTTCGATCAATTCAGGATTTAATGGGCAGTTCAATCTAACACCATCTTTAATATATGGCTCTAAATTTTGTGTTTTTTCAAAACAAATCAAAGCTCCGATCTTGTTATTTGACATATATTGAATGGCACTTGATAATTTAATAACCAAATCAGAATTTGTATCATCTTTAGATTTTTTATGTTTTTTCTCGTTAGTACCATTGGCGAACATCGCATGGAAGACACCAGGATTTTGTATCATCGACATAAAGCAAAGCAATAAAATTATAAAAGATAAAACTATCGCTGGAGTTACCAAAGCAAAAACATAAAATAGGAAGAATGCGACAGTTAATAATGGCAACGATATTCTAATTAATAATTTTTTACATTTGATACAAACAAACACAACTAATAAGAAAATCAACAAACTTGTAATAATAAATCCGATAACTTCACCGGGTCCAGCCATAAAAATATTCATAAAAAACCTCTTTAGATATTCTAATTATATATAAATCTTTTTTAGTTTAACATTACTTTCAAACAATTTTTTTGTTTTATTTAAAATTGGTTTTAAATTTTGAAAAATCATAGATTATTTTTTGTATACTTTAGTAGTAATGCATCTGTAGTTTAGTGGTAAAACTGTAGCTTCCCAAGCTATTGTCGCGGGTTCGATTCCCGTCAGGTGCTCCATATAGAAAGCAATGGTTTGATACGCTAGAAATAGCTAATCAAACTTTTTTTGTGCCAAAATTGGCAAAAATTAACATATTATTAACATAAATTGAACATAGTTGACTTAGCATCCTAGCCTCCACTAGTGAAGTTTTAACTCGTGATTTTGCACTAAAAACTTTTTATAGCATAATAAACTTTTTGTCCCACAAAAAACTTTTTATCGTTATTTAAGAAAAAATCTTATAAAAGTCTTATTAAATTATCGAAATTGTACCTATTTTGTGTTAAAATAGCGTTAAAGATTTTGAGGTGAACCTATGTTTGATTACGCAAGAAAGATTAGAGAATATCGAGAAAGAAAATTCATATCACAGCAAGAACTAGCTAAGATATTAGGTGTTAGTAATGTAACCGTCTGTCGATGGGAGACAGGTAGATATGAACCAGACATGGAAACCAAGAAAAAGTTAGTCGCTCTCTTTAATGAGATCGGCATGAAATTAGATGATTGATAATAGGGGTGCATTTAAATGAGCGAAAAACTAGATTTATTTTGGGATGATAATCCAATCGATATAACAAGTGAGGCTAACTTTATTTGGTCCATTGCAAATAAGCTTCGCGGTTCATATATGCCAGATAAATATGGTGATGTAATTATCCCAATGACTGTATTGAGAAGATTTGAATGCGTACTTGCTAAAACTAAGGAAGCTGTAGTTAAAAAATTTGAAAGTGATCCAAATGTTGCTCCTAGAATTTTAGAGAAGACAAGTGGTTTTCAATTTTATAATGTAAGTCATTTTGATTTGGCTGAACTATGCAATGATGAAGATGCAAATTTAGCAGAAGATTTTAAATCTTATAAAAATAATTTTTCTACAAATATTCAAGAGATTCTTAATGAGCTAGAACTGGACAAACATATTGATAAAATGAATAAGGATGGTTGTCTTCTTGCAATAATAAAGGCTTTCTCTGAATTAGATCTCTCTATAGAAAAATTTGACTCTATAAAAATGGGCTATATATTCGAAAACCTTATTGGTAGGTTTTATCAAAATGTTGATGCCGGACAATATTACACAGGTAGAGATATTATTAAAACTCTTGTTTCAATCTTAGTGTCTGAAGGATGCGATGATATTTTTGAAGAAAATAAAGTTATTACTGTATGTGACCAAGCTTGTGGAACCGGAGGAATGCTTTCGACTGCTTATAGTTACTTAAAACACTATAACCCTTCATGCGATGTTAGGCTTTTTGGCCAAGAATTCATGGGGCAAACTTATGCAATAGGCTTAGCCGAAATGCTTATAAAAGGCCAAGACGCTAAAAATTTTAGACATGCTGATACTTTTAAAATCGATTGCTTTAAGGATCAAAAGATGAGATTTGTAATTGAAAATCCTCCATTTGGTACACCTTGGTCAGGTGAGGATGCAAAAGAAGGACAGGAGCAAGCGGTTAAAGATGAATATGCAAAAGGTATGGATGGAAGATGGGGAGCAGGACTTCCAGGTGGTGGCGACTCTCAACTTATCTTCATGCAATCTGCTATAGATAAAATGGATGGGAAAAATGGTAGAGCCGCTATTATTGAGAATGGTTCCCCTTTATTTAAAGGTGATACAGGTTCTGGCGAATCACAAATTAGAAGATGGATGCTAGAAAGTGATTTGATAGAGGCAATTATCGCATTACCTACTGATCTTTTTTATAACACAGGTATTGCAACATACGTTTGGATATTATCAAAAAACAAAAGATCGGAGCGAAAAGGAAAAGTACAGTTAATTGATGCTTCTAATATCTATCATAAATTAAGAAAAGCTGTTGGAAACAAAAAGAATGAATTAACTCCAGAAGATAGAGTTAAAATAACTAAGCTTTATACTGATTTTGAAGAAAATGAACTTTGTAAAGTATTTAATAATGAAGATTTCCTTTATAGAGAATATTCTATTTATCAGCCTCTTCAAAAATCTTATGAAATTACTGAAGAAAGAATAGAAGAGATGATTCAAAGTGGCTGCCTTTCTAATTTCTATGACGAAAATAAAGTTTTTGAATTAGAAAACAGTGATAAAGAATTGAGCGATAAAGAAAAAAAGACTTTAGATAAATTTTTGAAAAATAAAGCCACATATGAAAAATTGCTCGAAACTTTGAAAAATAATATAAGCGATAAAAAATGGCTAGATATTAGGAATTTTGAACCTATCTTAGACGATATTTTAATCGAATTTGATTCAAAATTAATTGACAAGGTTATTGATGGTTTACGCAAGATGGATAAAACTGCCATAATCCAAAAAGACAAAAAAGGTAATATTATCTATGATAAAGAAACCAAAGATATCGAAATTGTAAATTATACCGAAGACATCGATGATTATATGGCTAGAGAAGTCTTGCCTTATGTGCCTGATGCAAAAGCATTCTTTGAAGAAAAAGCCGATGCTAAAAAGCCTGTAATTAAAGTTGGTGCAGAAATTCCATTCACTAGAATTTTCTATAAATATAAAGAGCAGGAAAGTTCTGATAAGTTGCTTCAAGATTTCATCAAACTCGATGAAGAGATAAAAGAAAAAGTTGCGAGGTTGGTGAAATAAAATGAGTAATAAATATACGGGTGATCTTCCTATTCATTGGAGAGAAAACAAAGTCGGTGGTGTTTACAAGGAAAGAACTACTAAGGTAAGCGATCGAGACTTTCCTCCACTTTCGGTTACAAAAAAAGGCATAGTTCCTCAATTAGATAGTGTCGCCAAAACAAATGACAATGATAATAGAAAGCTAGTAAAAAAGAATGATTTTGTAATTAATAGTAGATCTGATAGACGTGGTTCTTGTGGCATATCAAAGTATGATGGATCCGTTTCTCTCATCAATACCGTTTTAGAGCCTATTAACAATGATAAATATTATAATAAATATTATGATTGGCTTTTTCATACTGAAAACTTTGCCGACGAATTTTATAAATGGGGCCATGGTATAGTTGATGATTTGTGGACAACTCGATGGCTAGATATGAAAAATATTGAAATTCCTTATCCTCCTCTTTCCGAGCAAAAAGCCATCGCCGACTTTCTAGACAACAAATGTTCCAAGATAGATGAGATAACGAAGGATTTGGAAGAAAAAAGTAATAAATTAGAGGCTTATAAATCACAAGTTATTTATGAAGCAGTAACAAAAGGCCTTAATGATGATGTTGAATATGTAGATAGTGGAGTTAGGTGGATTAAAACAATTCCGCAAAAATGGACTATTAGAAGAATTCGAAGCCTTCTTGCATGTCATGAGTCAGGAGACTGGGGTCTAAACGAAGAAGATGGACAAACGAAGAAAATTTGCATTAGAATAGCTGATTTTAATTATTCCTCGATGAATATAGATACTTCAAATCTTACTGTCAGAGGATACAATCGAATTAATACTAATAAAATTCTTAAAGAAGGTGACATTCTTTTAGAAAAATCTGGTGGTGGTGATAAAACGCCAGTCGGCAGAAATGTTTATATTGGGTCATCAATTGCCTCTATGAATTGTATCTTTACAAATTTTATAGAATTACTTAGGCCCTCAAATAATATTAATAGTAAATATCTTAGCTTTGCCATGAAGGCGATTTATTCAAGCTTTGATATGCATTTTTTCTTCAATCAAACAACTGGACTTCAAAACATTGATCTGTATGAATATTTAAGAACTTTTATTCCTTATCCTCCTCTCGAGGAGCAAAAAGCCATCGCCGACTTTCTCGACGACAAATGTTCCAAGATAGATGAGATAACGAAGGCCACAAGAGAGGAAATAGAAACATTAAAGAAATACAAACAATCTTTAATATATGAATATGTAACTGGAAAGAAGGAGGTGCCAAATGAATAAGATTCAAACTGAAATGGACTACGAGGATTTTATTCTTGAATATCTCCAAAATAACAACAAATTTATAATAAGAAAAAATGCAAACTATAATTGTAATGTAGCAATGGACACAGAACTTCTTTTGAAGTTTCTTGAAGACACTCAACCTGATACTGTCACTGCTTTAAAGAAAATTTATAGATCAGCCTATGAGCAAACTATTATTAACTATATTGACAATACGATTCTTCAAAAAGACAACAGTCTTATAAATGTGCTTAAGAACGGCATTGAACTTAATGGCTATCAAATAAAATTAATGTACAATCAAGTCGCCACTGATTTTAATCCTGATTTAACCCAAAAATATAATAAGAATATTTTATCTGTTGCTAAAGAAGTTTGGATAAATGAGACTCAACGTCTCGATTTAGTTTTATTTTTGAACGGAATAGCTATTGTAACTGTTGAGTTGAAATGCAATTTTGCTGGTCAAAGTTATGAAGATGCTATTTACCAATATAGATTTGAAAGAGACGAGAAGAATAGGATATGTAGATTTAAAAAAGGTGCACTGGTTAATTTTGCTATGGACCTTAATGAAGTATATATGTGCACGCATTTAAATGGTAGTTCTAGCTATTTCCTACCATTCAATATGGGTAATGGTAAAGGTATTGAGACTGGTAAAGGCAATCCTGTTTATCCTGATAAATATAGTGCTTATTACATGTGGGACGACATCTTTACTAAAGACACCATTATCGAATTAATTTCTAAATATATTTTTATCGAGAAGAAAGAGAAAAAAGATGAAGAAACTGGTAAAACCAAAATAAGTGAAACACTAATCTTTCCTAGATTTCATCAACTTGACTGCTTAAGAAAAGTATTAGCAGATGTAAAAGAAAACAAAACTTCTCAAAATTATCTTATTCAACATAGTGCTGGTTCGGGAAAAACAAACACTATTGCTTGGCTTGCTCATAGATTTGCTTCGTTTCACGACGATAATAATAAGCAAATTTATGACAATATAGTGATAATTACGGATAGAGTAGTAGTAGATCGCCAGCTTCAAAAAGTAGTCATGGCTCTTGACCATAAAACTGGGAAAGTAAGAGTTATGGATGACAAAAGCAATTCTGAAGATTTGAGAAGATCACTTGAAGGAAACACAAAAATTATTGCAACAACAATTCAAAAGTTCCCTTATATTCTTGACTCAGTGAAAGGTCTTAATAATAAGAAATTCGCTGTTATTATTGATGAAGCCCATTCATCAACTGCAGGTAAAGATATGGCCGCAGTTAATAAGGCTTTAGGTTCTGATGTTGATTATGAAGATGATGCTTTCAACATGGATACTGAGGATATTATTGTTGATGAACTTTCAAAATCGGGCAAAAGACCTAATGTTTCTGTTTTTGCTTTTACAGCTACACCTAAAGCTACCACCTTACAACTTTTCGGAAGGGTAAATACAAAAGGCCAACGTGAGGCTTTCCATCTTTATTCTATGAAACAAGCAATAGAAGAAGGATTTATTTTAGATGTGCTTCAAAGCTATACGACATATGAGACGTTTTACAACATTAATAAAGAAATTGAAGATGATCCAAAGTTTAAGACCAATGCTGCTAAGAAAAAAATAGCAAGGTTCGTCGCTCTTCACGAGACTAATATCGCTCAAAGAATAGAAATTATCATTGAGCATTTTAGAACGACGATTATGGATGAACTAGGTGGGCAAGCTAAAGCTATGGTGATTACTTCATCGAGAGCCGAAGCAGTCAAATATTCTGATGCATTTAATAAATACATCCGTGATAAAGGCTATGATAACATCCATTCATTGGTTGCTTTCTCTGGAAAAGTCACTGATAAACAACTAGGAGTTACAGGTGACAAAGAATATACTGAAGCATCATTAAATGGCTTTAGTGAATCTGCCACAGCTAAGCAATTTGACGAGGGAGATTATCAAGTTTTAATTGTTGCTAACAAGTATCAAACTGGATTTGATCAACCTAAATTATGTGCGATGTACATTCTTAAAAGACTTAATGGCGTAAATGCTGTTCAAACTCTTTCAAGATTAAATAGGATATGCCCTCCGTATGATAAGAAGGTCTTCATTTTGGATTTCGTTAATTCATATGAGGAAATCGAAAAAGCTTTTAAACCATACTATACAGCTACAATTTTAACTAACAGCGTTAATCCTCAACTTGTCTATGAAATCGAAGCTAAGATTGATTCATATTATTTAGTTTCACCTGATGATATTGAAGCATTTAATGAACATCTTTATAAAAAGCCTATCACAAACACTGATAAGACAAAGATGAATTATTATCTTGAAAAATCAAAGAAAGTATTTGACAACATAAAGGACGAAAAACATCAGAGAGAAATTTATTTAACTTTGAGAAAGTTTGTTCGCTTTTATGAGTTTCTTATTCAGGTTTCCTGTTTCGAAGATACAACATTGCATAAAAAATATAATTTTATGTCATATCTTCTTTCCTTCCTTCAAGTTAGACATGGTGGTGGTGGATTCAGTTTAAAGGACAAGATTACTGCTACTAATTTTGTACAAAAGAAGAAAGAAACGGTTATTAATCCAACAATTCAATCAAATCCAGTAGTTAAATTGCCTACTGCTGAAACTTTTGTTTTAAGTGAAGATAAAGAAAAGAAGCTATCTGAAATCATAGCTGAAATTAATGCTAGATCAGGCAATAGCTTTAATAATGATGATGCTGTTCGTGCCATGCTTGACTTAAGAGACTCAATGAAAAAGGATGAAAACCTTAGAAAAAGCGCTCATAGTAATTCTCTTAAAGATTTTGAATATCCTTTCTATGACAAAGCTGAGGACGCTCTTTTAGAAGGCTATAATCAAAGGAAAGAGCTATGCAATGAGCTTCTTAAAGACAATCAGGCATTAAGGGAAGTCTTGGGAATCTTCCTTCCTGAAATTTACAAGAGTTTAAAAGAAGAATACGACAAGAAGGACAAGGAATAACCTTCTTAGGATTTGAGGTGGAATTATGTCGGCAACAATCGAAGTCAATAAACAAAGCGTGAAAGATTTATTAAGCAGCGGTAGAGAACACAGATTTTTAATTCCTGAATATCAAAGGCCGTATGCATGGGGTTATGACCAAATAGAGACTTTATTTGAAGATTTGTGGGATTTTGCTACTAGCGATGCTGGTGGATTTGATAACAAAGGTACCTATTTTTTAGGAAGCATTGTTTCTTTTGAAAATGAAAACGGAGAACAAGAAATAATTGATGGCCAGCAAAGAATTACATCTTTATTTTTGTTGTTAAGAGCTATTTATACATATTTGCAGAACATGAAAGAGAAGCCAAAAGCTGCATTGAATTTTATTAATCAAATTGAACCAGCTATTTGGGAAACCGATAAAGAAACAGGGGATGTTTTTTATAGTAAGATTTTGATTAAGTCTCTCGTGATGAGCGATGAAGGCAATGAGGAATTAAGAAAAATATTAGAAACTGGTATAGCCAATCCTGATGCTAAAGATAATTATTCAAAAAATTACAATAGATTCTTAGTCTTGTTAAAAAATAAGGCACAAGAGAATCCACTTCAAATTTATAGTTTTTTCTACGCTATTTTAAATCAAGCCATATTATTTCCTATTAAAGCTTATTCTCAAGATGATGCTCTGAAGATATTCTCTACTCTAAATGATAGAGGCTTACCTTTATCTGATTCCGACATTTTTAAAGCAACAATTTATAATTCATTAAATAGCGAACAAAAGAAATCTTTCATCAATAAATGGAAAGAATTAGAGGAATCGGCTGAGTATATCGGAGAATCTACCCAACAGTTGTTTTACTATTATATGTTCTTCTTGAGGGCTAAAAATAAAGATATAAAAACTACAACACCTGGTTTGAGAAAGTATTTTACAGAGAACAAAGATAAACTTTTGGATTTATATTTATTAGATAATTTGACCTTGATTCTTGATTTATTCAAAGTTATCAACATTCATGATTCCGTTGATGAAGAATGGTCTAAAGATGTTAATATCAAAAAAGGTTTAGATATTTTGAGCTCATATCCTAATGAATTTTGGAAATACCCTGTAGTTATTTATTATATTTCTCATCATAAGTTAGATAATTTTTGCGCTCTATTTAATAGCTTTTTAAATAAGCTTATTGTTAAATTGCTATCAAAATACCTTGTGACTCCAACAATCAATGCTGTAAAAGGGGACATATTAAAATTAGATTCTTTAATTATTGATTCGAGTTTACCTGTTTTTGATTTTAAGCCGGTGGATCAAGAAGTTTTAAAAAATACAATCAAAACACCACACAAAAGTGTTACAAGAATGCTGCTTAAAATTTTAGCATATCAAAAACAGAATTCTTTATTACCAGATAAATGGGAAATCTAGCATATATTTCCACAAAAATGGCAATCAACATATTTCTCAAATCATTCAACTGATGAAATAATTGAAAAGATTGAACATTTAGGAAATAAAGTTCCTTTTGAGAAGAAATTAAACATTGTTGCTAGTAATGGTTATTTCGATAAAAAGAAAGAAGAGTATGCTAAATCTTCTATTCAAATTGTACAAGATCTTATTGCATATGGTCATGAGTGGAATTTGGATTCTATTGCCGAAAGAGATGTACGAGTAACTGATACTATTATGGGATTATTTTCAAAATGGAATAATGAATATAAAATTAATAACTCTGATTTACTTGAAAACATTCTTCCTTCTGAGGAAGATTTAGCTCGTATTGAAGAATACAAAAAGAGAGGCTGGATAAAAGAATAATTAGATCTGTCTAAAATGATGTGTACCCAATAAGCTGGACAAGTTAATTGGATTATATCATAAGCTCAACATGGATGCCTCCCTAAATTTG
>CALVKB010000012.1 GCA_944332485.1 uncultured Bacilli bacterium
ACATTCAATTCATAATCAACATACTTACCTGCAGTGATTTCTGCTGAAGTGATCTCTTGTTCAGCAACACCTAATACAGTTTTAGCAGAATCATACAATGTAACGGTGAATTTACCTGCTGTAGCTTTATTGTCAATACCGATAGCCTTAACCTTCAAAGTACCGAAATCACTGACTAAGATTTCGTTATCACTAATCAAAGGTTCAGTGGAGAAACCGCCTTTAGTATATAACTGAATACCAGTGATACCGTCTGCTGTCTTAAAGCTTGGATCGGGATATTTTTCATTATTGGTGATGTATGTGACATAGTTTGGTAAAGTACCAGCACTGAAGTCACGATTAAGGCTAGAATTCATACTTTGTTTAACAATATCGAAAGTATAGAACACTTCTTGTTTAATTGGTGATCCACCATCAATTACGAATGTCTTAATCAACTTGACAGTATATTTCTTATCTGTTTCAGCTTTAAGGACGGAAACTTTTGCAGCAGCTTCATGAGTATTACCTTCAGAATCAACTTCCTTCTTGAAATCAAGATAACTCATATTAGCGATACTCTCAGTAATTTCAAACAAATCATTATCGTTATCTTCACCAGCAGGAGCTAATTCAAATGTTGCTTCAACACCATCAAGTGTTGGATAAACTCTAAGGTTCAATCTGCTTGTACCTTCGATTTCACCATAAGAATCATCTGAAGCAGTTTCAAGATATGTAATTGTTCCACCATAAGTGAAATCAGTACGAAGATTTGCTAATGCAAGTTTTTGTTCACTTGTCAATGAGGAAGCTTCAACACTTTGTAAACCTTTCAATGTAACTGATTGATCTTTGACGTTACCAACATTCAATTGAGGAGCACCTTTATATGCTGTAACAGCACCATAGATATCCCAAAGTTGACCTGCAGCTTCTGAAGAGACACCACCTGGTCTATAAACTTGAATGGTGTAGTTTTCTTTTTCACTTGTTGCAACATATGACAAAGGACAATAAGAACTTAAATCAGAACCAGTGATGATCTTTGTGTTGACCATTTGAGTGAATCTAACTGGTCTTAAAGCCCACTCATAGTCACCTTCAATATTTGCAGTAGTATTGATTTTTTCAAAATCTTCTTTAGTTTTAACTTCATAGAACAAATCATCAACTAATTTATTCCAATCATCACTACCAACTTCAGGAGCAGCTTGAACCAATTCATAGGTATAGCCTGTGATTTGTGGCAAGTTGTTATAAACAGTCAAAGTACCTGTAACTTTGATCTTTGCACCGGTGACAACTTCTTGTTGGATAGTTTCAGCCATGCTTTTATCTGCTTGGTGCAAATACATATAAACACCTTCATCAGCAACTAAATAACCATTGTGACCGGCATTGGAAGTACTTGGGGACCAATAGTTTCCATCACCACCGATGGCGTAGAAACCTGTCAATGTGATAGTTGTATCAACACCTTCTTTAAGTTTGAAACTGCTAGCACCAATTTCTCCATCAAAGTACTGAGCAAACCATGCTTTCTTCTCTTCTGGAGTGGTAACTGTAACAGCATATGGATCTTCACCTTTACAAGAGGCGAGGGTTGAACCACCTGCTAATAACAAGCTACCCAAAGCAAGTAAAGTTAATTTTTTCTTCATAAACTAATTTTCTCCTTTCATGAATTAAAAATTAAGAAATACAGAGATTTACATTTTCAACACATAAAGGTATCTCTGTTAATTTACCTTCATGTTCAAAATCAAATGTATATTTATAATCGAGGTCTGCAGCTGGATTAGTTTCTATATCCGTTTTATTATCCTTTGATGAATCCCAGTTTGGATCAGGATAAGACATACAATGGAAATAGAAATCACCAAATCTACTCATCGGGAAACCATTCGATAAAGTTCTGTAACGATAAAGAGTTTGACACTCTTCATAATGTCTGTCGTTTTCAGGACCATCCGTTTGTAACAATTTTGCTAAACCAATTTCCAGCAATTCAAAATTCAAGCAGTGTGGACCACACCATACATAGCCAACTTGTCTATCATATGTTGTCGCAGTTGAGGAAATTCCACCTTCTATGACAATGTTCCAGTTATTTTCAATAGCTTCATTAATTCTATATTCAACAAACTGCTTGGCAGCTAATCCCCAAGCTTCAGCATGTTTAGAAGGGTGGTGAAGTTCAGGAGTATCAATGCCCATATAACGAATACTTATCTTCTCTTGTCCACTTTTTGTATTAAGTAAAAATGTTGTTGTGTCACCATCAGAAGAAGAAACAAAAGTTGCTAAAGAAATTAATTTTTCTCCATCCCACTTATCATTAACAGTGACTTTTGAAATGACATTTTCGTAATATTCAGCAGTTAACTCTTCACTTTTAGGTGTCTTGGCGTAAATAACCTCCATTGGACGGACGTCCAATGGAAGCTCACCTACGAAAGTTGATGAAGTATTATCGCTAGTTGAAGTATTAGATCCACCTCCATTACAACTTGTTAAAGCGAAGGTTGTTGATAAACTACAAACTAATCCTAATAAAATTAAACTTCTTTTCATCGTTAGAATTGGCTCAATTTAGCACTTTGGTCGTTGTAGAATGTACCGATTGTTTGATCAACAGGTGTGCTACTACTTAACAATGTCTTGAAGATAGGATCGATGTCTGTACGAATTTGAGCAGAACCTGGGAATGGACGATCAGTGAACATTGCTGTTGTAGTGGACATAGCTAAGCCAACTTCCATAGCTTTAGCTTCTGCAGCACTTGATGGAATTGCTAATTTCTTATCTAAGTGATCACGATATTCTTTAGAATTCAAAACTGATGATCTTGTTGGGAAGTATGTAGTGTTGGTTGCAAATGTCAAGTTGCCTTCATATGATGTAACATACTTGACATATTCCCATGCAGCAACTTGTTTCTTATAAGCAGCTTGTTCAGCAGCATCTGTTGAAGCAGATGTAGCACCAGAATAAGCTTTAGGAGCTAACATGGAAATGTTTGTACCTTGAGAGATAACTTTAGCTTTAGTTGTCTTAACGGTTTCACCATCTTCTTCGTATTCAGTTGTGTTATCAACAACTGGGACAGCAGAAATACCGACTTCAAATTCACCAGCACTGTTCAAAGCTGCACCGGCAGTTGAACCAACAGACATGAAAATTGATTGACTGACAAATGCATTTGTACCATATTTACTGGATTGGTCACCGATCAAACCAGGAATGGTGAAGATACCATCATCGAATAAGTCTCTCATCTTCTGATATAAATTGACAACTTCAGGGTCGTTAAATAACAACTTAGCTTGCATCTTTGTACCATCAGCAGTCTTAGTAACTGTTGAATATTTGTTCAAAGAGTTAGCCAATGTGATGAATAAGTTACTGACAGAGTCCCAAGAAATAGAATATGAACCTCTCTTGGTAATATCAGAAGCATATTTATCACCTGTTTGAATGATTTCATTGTAAACGTTACCGGAAATTGGATCAATGAAGTTCTTGGAAATTTGTTGAATAATCAAACCATTAACTTCAACATCATCCCATGTTAACCATGTATCTGGTTTACTTGGATCGACATCACCTGGGTGTTTCAAGGTGATTACAGAACCATCTCCAGCTTTCAAATCCCAAGGTTTACCGGTATAAGTTTTACCACTGTAAGTAACGGAGATTGTTGATGTAGGAGCATCTAATGCTTGTTGGTAAAGATCAGCATATGGAGCTGTTGTTCCATCTTGACCGTTAGCTAATTTAACTTTTGATAAATCACCAGCAGCCTTACTTGTAAATAAATCGAAGAATGTCTTGTTGTAGTACATGACTTCAGTTGATTTATTAACAGGTAAACTTAACAATTGACCTATACCATAAGAATTTGTTTTCTCACTCTCAACAAATGAATCATAAACTTCAGGTGTGAAAACATAGTTGTATGACTCTCTCTTGTATGATTCAAGGAAGTCATCAAAATCTGTAATCTTTAAACTTTCATCATTTTGGAATTTAGCCATATCAACAACGATACCTTGTGTGTAGTATGTTGCAATATGATCTGGGTATGATGAAACTAATGTAGGAACGCCGTCACCAGTAGCAGCAGCGGTTACTTGTTGCATCAAAGAATCATAGTCACCATAAGAAGACATATCAACACAAATTGGATTTGCATTATTTGGATCTTCAAGTTGTGCTTTATTAAATGCGTTGTTAACTAATCTAGCTGCTGTCTCATTAACATTGTTAAAAGCATGCCAGAAATTTACAACGATCAAACCAGGTCTTTTAGCAGCTTCCGCTTTACAATCGTATGTATTGTCAATAACTGAATATACGCTTGAGGAATCTGAATTGGACCCACCCCCACAGGAAGTAAGATTTACGGCTAAAGGTGCTGACACAGCGACCAAAACACCAATTTTTAATAAATTTTTCTTCACGATATTTTACTCCTTTCATGAATACTAAACAATAAGGAAGATTGCTTCCATATTTATTTTATAAATGATTTTAATAAAAGTAAATTAAAGAAAATAGGAAGTGCTGTAAGCGTTTACACATTTTTTTCAATTTAAAGATTTTTTTTATATTTACAAAAAATATAGAAAAGAAAAATGTTTACAAAGTGTAAAAATACACAGAAAATGCTCATAAAAAACAAAAAATCCCCACCTGTTTTTCAAGCGGGGATTTTGTTATTTAATTACATATTTTTTAACTTTTTTACCAATTCAAAAGATTAGAGAATCTTTGTAACTGTACCAGCACCAACTGTACGGCCACCTTCACGGATGGAGAACTTGGTACCATTTTCAATAGCGACTGGGTGAATCAATTCAACAGTGAATGAAACGTTATCACCAGGCATGACCATATCTGTACCTGCAGGTAATTCAACAACACCTGTAATGTCAGTTGTTCTAAAGTAGAATTGAGGTCTGTAGTTGCTAGCGAAAGCAGTGTGACGACCACCTTCTTCTTTTGTCAAAACATAAACTTGACATTCGAATTTGGTGTGAGGTGTAACTGAACCAGGTTTACATAAAACTTGGCCACGAACGACATCATCACGTGAAACACCACGAAGTAAAACACCGACGTTATCACCAGCTTCACAGTAATCAAGAGTCTTACGGAACATTTCCATAGATGTGACAACTGCTTTTCTTGTTGGTTTGATACCGACGATTTCAACTTCATCATTGGAGTGTAATTGACCACGTTCAACTCTTCCAGTTGCGACTGTACCACGACCGGTGATTGTTAAAACGTCTTCAACAGCCAATAAGAATGGTTTTTCATTATCTCTTTGAGGAGCTGGAATGTATTTATCACAAGCATCCATCAATTCTTCAATAGCTTTGCAAGCTTCTGGATCGCCGTCCAAAGCTTTTCTAGCTGAACCACGGATGATTGGAGTGTTGTCACCATCAAATCCATAGGATGTTAACAAATCACGAACATCCATTTCAACTAAATCGATCAACTCTGGATCATCGACTAAATCACATTTGTTTAAGAAAACGACGATGTATGGAACACCAACTTGTCTTGCAAGTAAGATGTGTTCACGAGTTTGAGGCATAACACCATCAGTTGCAGCAACAACCAAAATAGCACCATCCATTTGAGCAGCACCGGTGATCATGTTCTTAACATAGTCAGCGTGTCCTGGACAGTCAACGTGTGCATAGTGTCTGTTAGCTGTTTGATATTCAATGTGAGCTGAGTTAATTGTAATACCACGAGCCTTCTCTTCTGGTGCGGAGTCGATTTGGTCATAAGCCATGACTTGGGCACCACCATTTTTTGCTAAGACTGAAGTAATAGCTGCAGTTAAAGTGGTTTTACCGTGGTCAACGTGACCGATGGTACCAATATTTACGTGAGGTTTACTTCTGTCAAATTTTTGTTTTGCCATATTAAAATATCTCCTTTAAATACGCACATAATTATAGATAATAATTTTTTTATATGCAACAAGAACAAACTGATGTTTATTCAAGTTGCACACAATATAAGGATTAAAAAATAATAGATGAATTTTTTTTAATACTTTAATTATTACACCGGTACCAACTTAAAGATATAGTAAATTTGTATTGTGAACCTGCAACAAAGGTTGTTGAAATACCAACAGTATCATATTTATCTGTTCTCAAAACTATTTCTGTACTGCCAAGAGTAAAATTACATGAAACTGCTGCACCAGTCTTTGGCTGTGTATCAACAAATGTTGCTGTAAATGTGTAAAGATTTCCTGTATCTGCAGATGTTAAAGCGGCATATGTTGTTTTAACTGATTTTGTTTTAGTTTCAGCAATTGTAATGTAATTAACTGGAACTGTTGAAGCAGATGTGACAGATGATGTGTCTGTCTGTGAGGTAATAGGTGTTTCGGATGTAACGTCTTGCCCTCCATTACAGCTAGCTAAACCTGCTGATAAAACGGTAACACCGATCAAAGCAAATAAACAATTTTTAATTTTCCTCATAAATTTCTCCTTTCAAAAAACACTTTTTGTTTGCTTTGAAAAGAAAAAAGCCGGTTTAAATTTTCCGACACTTTATTGCTTAAACTTCACTCATTAAAAACTTCCTGTTCTACTTTCTAGAAGAAGAGTTGAAAAACAGATACTTTTAAAACAATGATACTGAAATTTAAACTTATTTCTTTTCATACAATTATTAAGCTATTTTTGTCGTTTAATTAATGCTTTGACAATTAACAAATTTTATCTTAAACAATTATTTTTTATTGATTAATTTTCTCTCTTCAATTCCTATCTTTTCAAAAAATAAACGATTGCTTTTTCTACAATCAAATTTATAAATTTTAGGATTTAATTCATGCTCATCTTTGTATTTTAGATATAAATATTTTGTGTTATGAAATGGACCTGGTTCAACCGTGTAATAAATATCTTTATAATAAAGAATTTTAATTAATTTTCCAAAACGATAGAAATCAACATGTTCTTCATAAAATTCGCAATACAATTCATCTCTAAAAATTAAAAACAAATCTTTGCTAACAACAAATATTAATTCAATTACAAACAAAACAACCAAAAAAGGACTGAAATATTCTTCTGATAAAAAAATTATAAAAGCAAAAGGCAAAAGACATAGAAACAATCCCATTTCACATGGGATCATCCAAAAATATGATTTACAATTAAATGTTTTTTTGATCATAGCATTAATATATAAAAAAGAAGCTAAGAAATGAAGTATTTCATAGCTTCTATTGTTTAAATAAATCTTTTTAGTATTAGTTTAATTTTGACGTTTGCGTGTCATATTAAGCTTAAAAAACACATCTTCATATATTGCAGGAAAAATACCATTTATAAAACCAAAAATTAGATTATTAATTATTGTAGATCTTGTTGGTCCAGTCGTTCTACTTAAAGATAGACCCAAATTTGGATTTATTGTGTTATTAAATCCAGAAATTGCAAAAGTTGTAACTATACTTAAAAAAGATGATATTGATGCATTTAAGAAAATTTGTCCATCTGTTAAAGAGTTATAACCTAATGCCCTATCTATATATCCACTAACTGCTGTACCTACAAAAGAACCTATTGCACCACCAACATAATCACCGAATGTCGGAATAGCTAAGGAAAAAACAGTAGATATTAGACCTGATACTTGTCCTCCGGTCCATCCGGCTATAAACGAGCCTCCGTTTAAAGCATTCATGCTACCACTAATTAATGAACCAATGCCAGTGGATAGCAATCCTGCACCAAGACCAATACCATAACCAGTGCAAATAAGGGCAATTCCTGCAACAATCTCAGCGGCTGAAACGACTACGCCAACAACTATTCCACCTACACCGCTCCAGAAATCTGACCACCAACTTTGTCCGCTTGGGTCGATATTCATTACTGGGTTGTCACCACAATACATATATAAATTCAAGCCATTAATTTGAGACTTAGTTTCATCCAAAATGGACAAATCATCTGGTGAAATAAATCTTCCCATAAGTGGAGAATAATATCTAGTATTGAGATGATACCATCCACTTTCTGCATCAAAGTAATAACCGCGATATCTAAATGGATTAATATGACCGATATTTGCTTCTGTAATTTCTTTTATTTCATGATTACCATAAGCGTCATAATTGTACTCAGCCACAAGTGTAAGATTATCTCTTTGATAAATTCTTAAGATATCTCCTTGAATATTTCTTTCATAGATATATTCGACTCCGTTGTAAGAAAAACCGACAAGTTTGTCTGATGAATATCTATAAATAATATCTTTATCTTCCGATTTTTCAGCCAAAATCTTACCACCAAGAACTACGTAAGAAGTTTTAACCCCATTTATGGTCTTACTAATTCTTGTTCCATCAAAACTATAAGTGTAAGTTGTTTCATCGTATCCTATTAGATTACCTTTTTTATCCCATGAAAGGTTATGTGAGCCAATTGAAGTAGGTCTACCCATAATATCATAAGAAATTGCTTCTCCATTGAAATTAATTAGTTGATCCTTATATCCTTTAGATGCATATGTGTATGAAATAATATTTGGTGAATAAAGTCTATTTTCCAAAGAGTATTGATATTCCTTCTTGAGTAAAATATTACCTCCTGTATCATATTTATAGATAATAGTTTTATTTAGATTAGGATTATCTTCTCTAATTAATCTACCCAATTCATCATATTTGTAACAAGTTTCAAATTCATCTCTTTTAACTAATGTTATGTTTCCAGCTACATCGTATTCATATTCAGTTGTGTCACTGATAACACCGCCTACTTGAACATCATGTTCTTTAACAAGATTTAGAGAATTCTCGCCATATCTCAAATATTCAAAACTTTCTTCAATAAGTGTATTGTCTAAATGGGTAAGTTCTTTCCTAACAGTTCTACCTAAAGCATCATATTCAAATTTTTGTTTGGTATCTCCAATTGAAATTTCTTCAACAAGATTATCCTTTCCATCACAATATATAAAAGTTGTTGTAGTTAAAATGTCATCAGCTGTTTCTGTTTTTGAAGCAACTCTGCCATGGTCATCATACGAAATATCTTCTTTAATCGTTTGATTTTTACATTTATATTCGTTGGAAACAATTTTATCATACAAATCATAAGTTGTAACTACAGTATCAGTACCTGAGTTATGATCAACTTTTACCAAACGATCTCTGTCATCATATTCATAAACAAGTGAATCACCATCATTAGTATTTGTTGATATTAAATCACCATCCTTATCTGAAATCGTAACTGATTCAAATCCATTTGCAAAGGTTGTAGTTACTTTTTCACCATTAGTGATACTTGAATCAGTGTAGTTATCCTCATACTTAGTTGAAATAATCTCTTGATCATTAAGTTTGGTAGATAATTTTCTTCCTTTATTATCTAAAGTATAGTTAAATTTAACACCATGATGTGCAAGACTTATTAGATAATTTGCAATATATCCATATTGAGTAGCATTATTTTGACCATTTGCATCACTAGCTTTTTCTGTCAAAAGGCCTGTATTGAAATCGTATCCATACGCAATGACTTGACCATTTGGATAAATAACTGATGAAACAACATCCGTTCCAGATAAATATGTTGTTTTTTTCTGAGGGTATTTTCCATTTTTATCGCGCATCAGACCATCTATTTCAACTGCGTTTCCATCATCATCATATTTAGTTTTAGAAACTTTTGCTAATGAAGAATTATTTTTATTGTATTCTCTTGTCTCAATAATATTTCCTTTTTCATCATAATAAGTTTCTTTACAATTTCCATCGCCATCTTCTTCATATATCGTACGACCACTAGCATCAAATAAAGCTTTTGATGTTTTAGTAATTCCGTAACGATCAGTTGTTATACAAGAAGTAGGGTTGTCACCATCATAGTCCTCAAACACAATATCATTATCTCTTGTAATTGAACAAACCAAATGTTCATCTTCGTTGTATTCGTTTATAGTGGCATCACAACGATAAATATAAATCTTCTTTAAGCTATTGAGATTAATATTTTTAGAGAATGTGACATTAATTTCTACACTGCCATTTAAGTCTTTGATTAATGCGGGAACTGCCAAAACTTTGTATGGTATTTTATTAAAAGTGCAAATTTTTTCAACACCATCGACATTTAAATCAAATTTAACAATATTGTTTTCAATTTGACTTTCATCAACATCGGAAAAATCAATGCTTATTGCAAACATTTCTCTGTTTGAAAATTTCGATATATCGATGCCATCTTTTCCAAATTTGATAGTTTTATTAATTGTTGTTGTATCATCACCTAGTAAATCAACTTCACCAACCAAATTTTTAGTTTCATATTCCAATTCTAAAACATGATTATCCTTTTCGTAGCAATCAATTGAGACAGTATCTTTTGTTTCATCATCTTCATCATGATAGATCTTTTCAATAAGTTTACCATCATAATTAAGATAATAAATATCACAAGTGTTGGATTCTTCATATTTTACTTTTATGCAGTAACCTGTGCTTTCAATCGTTGTCGTCGACAAAACTTGTTCATCTTTTTCTTCAATTCCTAATTCACTTATTGAAGCAACAGCAGATTTGCTAGTAATAGAAGAAACCATAAAATCATCCCATGTATATGTAAAGGATTGTTTAATTTGGTCTACGATGCTAGTTAATCGGTATTTACTATCAAAAGCGAAAGTTGTGGATTCAAATTTTCCATTTTGATCGAGTTTTTTGACAACAACTGTACTATTCGAAATATTAAATTTAGTCTTTCTACCTGTTGCATCAATAACATAGTCGAGAAGATTATCTTTGTTATAATGAAGCACAATTTTTTGTTTATCAGAATAAATTTCAATTAATTTATTATCAACATAAGACAATCTTATTTCATTTTCATAACGATCAGATATGTATACTAACTTTCCATAGTAGTCAAAGCCAAGAAGATTACCATCTTTATCAAAAACATAATCTTGAACATTATCTTTTTCTGCCTTAATGTACGATTCTTTTAATTCGTATAAATTGTTCAATTGTACTTGATAATCGCTGATTTTTTCATACAATTTTTGCAAAGAAGCATTTTGTCCATCAATCTGTCTCTTAATACTAGAAACTTGATATTCATATGACCTTTTTTGATAAAGTTGAGATTTATCACGGCTTTGTTCTGAATACAATTTATAGTTCTGTGTATCAGTCTTATCATTAAAATTAACATATTTTTCATTTATCTTTGCTATTTTTTCTTGATAATCAGTAGCTGAGCTATTTAAGTAGTTAAGTGCTGTTTGTTCCGTTAACTGTGCATTTAGTGAAGAAATTGAATTTGAATAAGAATCACACTGATCTTGAAGCTCTTTGATATAGTCCTCACATTGTTTAATCTGAGAACTTACATTAGCAATGTCCTCATTCTCATAATAATCAGGAATATCTGTATCACTAGCAACATCAATGTTGTTAGTGCATTCAAGTTCAATTATAGAATTATTTGAATCTACTGCAACCGCGTCAACAGTTGAAGTCTCATAAGCAAACAAAGCTTCATAAAGTGTATCTATTCCACAGACAAAATATTTACCATCTTTATAAAGTAACTCGCATTCTATTTGAGTAGAAATAAGTTCATTGGTTGGTGTACATCCTTTTTCATAAGCTTTTCCATCAACAAAATATACATCTTTAATAGATAGAATCTTCGTTGCGGTAAATTTTTTCATTGTAGCTTCTGCATATTCAGGAAAAACTTCTTTATAGGTTATTCCATTATTTGCATTTCCGTTTCTAAAGAATGTAACTTTTACTTTACCATTTTTGTTTTTGTAAACACCATATTTCTTACTTCCATCTGCAGATACAAGAGTGAAAGTTTGATTCATTTTCATATCTGATTGTTTAGCATAATTGATCTTACTATTTGTTGAAATGAAAGTTAAACCATCATCGCTATCAACTTGATAGTTGACATCGTGAATGATGTTTTTTCCAGCTTTCCATTTAAGTTTTTGATCATTGCCAAGAAAAACTTCTTCTTTACTAACGATAATTTCCTTGCCATTTTCGTCTTTATAAAACCATTTTTCTTTTAAGATATGAGTGTTATTGTCTCCATCAACATAAAGAACTTCTTTTACACCTTTAGTCTTATTAACATTAGTTCTATTCTTAATCAAACACTGTGAAAGATTAAACATCCAGCCTTTTGGAAGTCCAACAGTATTTGGTCTTTCGAATTTTTGTGTTAAAAGTCTTGAATCATAAAACATATTAAATGGGATTCTAAACGATTTCGCAGCTACTGAACCTAAAGAAAAGCCATGTTGCAAGGATTTTTCAAAAACATTAATTTTTGATTTCCCAGAACGTCCCAATTCTCTTTCAATAAATGGTGTTCCAGATTTTACTTCGCCAATAGATACAAATTTAGAACTTATCCGTGGTCTCAAGGAATAAGTCTGAGAATAAACACCATAAATCTCAACATAATTATCTGCGAGAGTATCGCCTGCGTACTCATCATCAGAAATTGCTACTGGACTGCAAGAATATTTAAATTCCAATACTATGTCTTTAGCTTTTTTACCAGAATTAACTGTTTCAATAGCTGTTTTAACTTTATTAGTAATATCAACACTAATGGAACTTAATTGAGAATTAAAATTTTGTTTTTTTATAAGGTTGTTATCATCTCCATCATAAACCATAAAACCTTCATTATAATTTTTTGCTTTTGTATTCTTAAAATTCAAAGTAAACATTGTTTCAAAGTTTTCACTTTGTCTAGAAATTAATTCATTAGCAATATCGTTAGCATTTATTGTTGCCCTGAGCATGAATTCTTTTCTATATCTATAACCGAACACATAAACATCATCTAATGGAAATGCAATTTGACCATCTTTAAATGTTTCTAATTTAACCGTTTGAGAAACATTTCCACAAACTTTAAAAACAAGAAAAACCATTATTCCAGAACGAATATTTTCGTTTATAAAATCAGAATTTGCTACCAATTTACAAGTGCCATTTTCTGTTAAACTATTTTGCACTATTGTTGAAACTTTTCCGTTTTCATTCACAATTAAAATATCGCTTATTGAAAACTTTTCTTTTCCTGTGTCATCTTTTAAAACGAACCCTTTTCCTTTTAATTGAGGTTTAATTGAATCATTCATAGTAAACTCAAATGTATAAGAAAATTCATCTCTTTGAGTAGGAATATGAATGATAAACTCAAGTCCATTATCTTTATTATATGCATAAAGTGCATCGTTATAATTATTCATAGAACCAAGATTAATACCTTTTTGGCTACTGTCCAATTCCGCATTATTTTTTGGAGAAACTCCGGTAAATTTAAACGTTGCGGAATCATTATTAAAAACTAAATTAGCACTCAAATCACTTGGCTTAACTGTTGTATTAACTGGTTTTGTACTTGAAACAAACTCTCCGTTATTTTGGACGAAATTTAAGTCAACGTTCTTGCTACTTCCATAAATAGTAATATCTCTCCCATCAACTTTGATATTATCAGAAGGAATGGAAGACATTATTGTTCCATCTACTTTTTGGAGAGGAACTCTTTGAGTATTTTTGCTCACTCTGAGCAATTGTTTAACATTAATTTTATTCATTAAATTTTACCTCCTATAATGTTAAAAAATTAATTTTAAGTGTCTAATCATATCAATACGAAGTGGATTTTTGCTGTATCCAACATCACGAACATGGCAATCGACTGATATACCAAGCTCCTTTTCAAGATATCCTTTAATAAGATATTTGTTATCCTCATTTTCTTGCTTTTGTGAATCGACTTCCACGAATAGATCTAAGTCGCTATACTCGTTAGCCAAATTTTTCGCATATGATCCAAAATAGAAAATTGATGTTACTCCATAAGTTGTCTGTAAAACATTCTTAATTTCTTCAAATTTTTTCAAAATTTCATCAATAGGTATATATTTGTGCTTTCTATTAAGAATTTCAGACCTTTGCAAAAGATTAAGCATCAACAACTTAGCACCATCTATTTCATTTGAAGAAATAAGATAAAGAAGTTTTTGAACTACACGAGCGTAAAAGATAACAGGTATTCTACCTTGTTTTAGAAGCAAAAAATTTGTTGCAATCATAGCCATAACAACGTTGATATCCTCTTTAAAAGGCTTTGTCAAAATAATGGTAATGAACAAATCTCTAAAATTCATATCTTCTAAAGGATTTGAAAAAGAGAAAATTGACTTCAACTTATCATAGTCAACATCCTCTTTTTTCACGATAGAACCCAAATAAATTTGTAAACATTCCAAAAGATTTTCCACTGTAAAACTACATTCAGATGCTTTAATAAAATTGAGTATCGCTTTAAATCTAAGCATTTTTTCTTGTTCTACGTTTTCTGCTTTTTGCACTTCACGGTAAACATTTCTCCATTTTTCTTCATCAATGTTTGACATTGGTTTTTTTGATGATGCGTACTTGCAAAAAAGATAATCGAGCTTTGGATTATATTTATTCATTTGCTTGGTCATTTTCTTCTCCTTCACTTTTCTTTTGAAAAAGTTGTTTGATAATCTGATTGGTTCCAGTAGAACCCGCACCTGATACGAAGCCGATTACCAAGGCCTCGTAGGCGTTTTCTGCATTAACAAGCTCTGGTGCTGTAAAAAACATCAGTATGGCTAAAAGTCCACCAACCACAATTGTTACAATGGGAATGAACTTATATGTACTGTCAATTTTTTTAAAAATTAGTTTATAAATTTCACCTATAACATAGCAGCAGACAACTATGATAGGTACATAAGCAATGTCCATTTTGATCTTAATTTACTCCTTTCCCGCAGATTTGATCTATTCGTTTTTCTGAATTTCTAATTGATTCTTCAAGCTTTGCTAGTCTTTCTGCGACATTGCGATTTCTTTCGTCGACAATTTCAATATTCTTTTCAACCCTGTCGACACAGGTTTTGATATAAACGATATCAGATAACATCGTTCCCTCATGTTTACCTTCTTTCTTATGATCAGAACGCTCGTTTCGCCTAAAAGCGAGAAAAGCAAAAAGGATACTAGATAGAGAAGCTATGAGAGATGTAATAGAAATGGCTAGTTCCACATATCTTTTCCTCCTATAAAATTCAGAGGACAATAAAAGACTTTCTCCCCCCTAGGAAATTCTTAAATTGTCCTCACATATAAAAGGCAAAAAAATTAGGTTTTGATAACTAAAAAGTTATTTTTCAGTTTTTCTTCAATTGTTTTGTTGATTTTTTCAATTATTTTATGGATAGCTGGTTGAGACATATTGAACCTTCTGCCCACGCTTCGTTCAGTCTCACCATAAAATTTAATTAAAATATACATCAAACGTGCTTTTGAACTTAAATTGGCTAGAACTTCATCTATATTATTTTCAATTTCTCTTAAATCATAAAAGTTTCTGGGATCAGCAGACTCATCGACAAAATCAATATGATTGTTATTTTGCTGAATTGCATCCATCGATACTGGACATCCCATTCTTGAATGATTTTCACCATATGGACATTCAATCGAACATTTTAAACGACATTTCGTAGATAAACCGTGTTTGTTGATACAAACACACCTTGATTCGATATCTCGCTTTTTATATTCTTTTTCATCTTGAGAACGAAGTAACCTAAAAAGTTGATAATCACACCAAATTCTCCCTTTAAATTCCATATCATAATAGTAAGGTGTTTCTTTCGTTTCCTCATAACTCCATTTATAATTGTTTTCTTCAAAAACTTTATTATTTTTCATTAAAAATCCTCCGTTTTTCTCACGGAGGAAAGACATTTTAAAGAACACTAAAACAGACGTCTTTTCACATGGAAATCTCCGTGAAATTTGACGCCAGCTTCGTGCAAATCAAAGCTTAGCTATCTGAAAATAATGTGTTTGCATCTCCGGATTCACATTACTTTCAATTTTTTTCTTTAGTAAAATCAATTTTTTATCAATTACACTTTAAAAACCTCCCTATTTTTGTCCTTTACATTTTCAATTGAAATTTATCGATGTTAAAATAATAGAAGAATCGATACTTTCCGGACCTCATATTCAGTTTATTTAATATCCAAACTTGATTCGGTACGCCTCGATACGATTTGTGGTACAAACAATGAGTGATAAGATAACCTTTTCAAAATTTATAGATATGCTTTCTATCAGTATAAGAAGCTCAAAATATGTGTTTCTTCCTGAACTTTTAGATGCTTTTACTGGTGGTAGGTTAAACACGGGCAAAATTTGTTTAACAAATCTTTGTGATAACGCAAATACGAACACACTAAAAGCTAAGGCAAATGGTATAAGAGATATTTCAAAAGAGGAAGCGACAATACTGCTTGAAAATTTTGATTTTGATACTTTGGAAACGTTTTTTAATGACTTAATATCAAATGTTCACCTTGTTTATATTAGAAACAGTATTATCAAATATGGATTTGTTTTAAAGGACGATCTTGATGATTCACTTATTCCAACAGTTTGTGCAAAACTCATGAAAAAAATAATTTATGATTTAAGTTTAGGCAGAAAAGAAACACTCCCTCCACTTGAATATCTACAATTTAAGAATTTAAGTTCTACAGCTTTTAAAGCGGCGGAATTTAAAAATGGCGTTCTTTTTATAAATGGCGAGAAAATCCCAGTATCAAGAAAAATCACTCAAATGAATATTGATATAAATACTGACTTAACTTTTATTAAAAAATTATTTGAAGTTTATTCTGAATCACTTGGCAAATCAATTACAAATCGTAATGATTTAAAAGGGACAATTTATGAAAAACACATTACTGAACATACAAAGTATTATTTTGAAGCAAAATACAAAGAGAACGCTGCTAGGGAATTATTCGATGAAGGTGAAAAAGAATATGAATCTATTAAGAAAGAAATTGAAGATGGCATTTTCGACTCGCTGTATTATGAGAAATTTGATGATGGACTTGATAGAATAACGAAGTTGATGAATGTAGTTGTTACAAATTTACAATTGAACAATTCTCTTCTATTAAATATTCGAGGATTCATCAATGTTTCAACGAGAAAAGGTATCCTTCACATTTTAGTTGAAGAAGGCAGAATAAAATCATGGGTGAATCCAAATGAATAGCATTGTATTTAATTCAATCTATGAAACTAGCATGCGTATAGTACTTCTTTTGTTCACTTTAGATAATCCTTTATCATTGGAAGAAATTTTTGTATTTGACTTTATTACTACCTATGGTAAAGAATTCTATTTGACTGATATAAGTCTTAATGGCGATAGTGAATTTACCCTTAGTAAGGCTACATTAAGAAGAAAAAGAGTAGTTGAATCAATTTTATATCTTGTGAGAAATGGATATATTTATCCGATAGTGTTAAAAAGAGAAACAAAGTACAAAATAACCGAAAAAGGTAATGATTTATACAAAAAAATTTCACAAACAGAATATTCAAAAAAATACATTCTAACCGTTAAGTTGGGGAAAAGAGAACTGTTTAATAAAAAAGAAAACGTTCTTGATTTGATATTGGAAAGGATAAATAACGATGAATGAATTTAAAAATGTTTATTTCAAAAAAATAATTGCAAATGGTCCAAATAAAATAGAATCTTCCATCGAATTAAGCAAGGGATTAAACATTATTTGTGGTCCATCAAATACAGGAAAGACATTAATTTTTAAGATTTTTAAGTTGTTATTTGGATCTAGTAATAAAAAGGGAACTAACAACGATGACGCCCTTTTTATTATTGAAAACGATAGTGGTTATACCGATTTTTCACTTGTAATATCGAAAAATAATGATAATATTATTCTTTCTAGAAACATTAACTCCGATATCATCCATGTTGAAAGTCAAAGTATCGATGTAGATTCTGGTGATTATTCATATACAGCTAAAAAAGGTTATAAAATTATAAATGATGCACTCTTACAAATATTTAATATAAACCCTTTTAAAGTTCCAACAACAAAAGATGGTTCTTCCACTTTCTTTTCACTTAAATTTCTTGATTATCTATTTTTTGCTGATGAAGATAGAATAGATAAAGCCTACCAAATACTTTTATATAAAAGTTCCCGCTACAACTCTATAAGTCACTCCTTTGCTAATTTGTTATATTTAATCTATGACATGGATTTCACTCCGTTTTTACGTGAATCCGATGAAAATAAAATTAAAACTTCTAAGAATGCATTAGAAAAATATATTGATAAAAAGATCGATGACAATGAAAGTGAAATTGCCTCACTTAAAAACAAACTTAATATATTACTACCAAATGAAGACAATTCCGATATTATTCAAAAAAAACTCAATGAAGTTAGAATAACAATTAATAAAAAATATGAAGAAACTTACAAATTAGAAAAGATTATTAATTCATTGAATAAAAAAATAGAATCAGATGAAATATTAATTGATAGACTAGAGAGTTTATCAATTCAATACAAATCAGATATTGAAAGATTAAATTTCATCGCTACTGGAACAGATGAATTTGATATAAATATGTGTGAACATGAATGTCCTTATTGCCATAGTAGAATTCACGAAAATACAATATGTATCAATCCAGATGACCTTAAAAATGAAGTAAAGTCTGCAATCGATAATTTAAATGATGTATCAAATACACTTCACACACTGATTACAGAACATAATTTTGATGAAGAGAAAATTAAATCCTATAAATGTGAAGTCTTTAATATTGAGCAATCAATATTTAATTTGATTAATGAAAGAAAACATTTAGAACAATCTTTAAAAAACTTAGATGAAGTACTTGAATGCAAAAAACGCATCAAATATTTGTCTGAAAACAATAATTTGCTACAAAAAGATCTATTTGAAATTTCAAATCAAACCAAGAATGAAAGGATAGATTTTGTTCCAACTGAGTATTTTACGCCTTTTTTCTACCAAAAAATGACACAGAATATAAAAGATATAATGCGATTTTGTAATGATACAAGATACACTACTGCTGAGTTCAGCAAACAAGAATTTGACGTTTCAATTCGTGGACAAAGTAAATCAGCAAATAATGGTAAGGGTTTTAGATCATTTCTCAACTCTATCACCTTACTTTCATTTAAAAAATTTCTTGATCAATATGGTAAACACCAATTGCCAATTTACGTTATTGATTCACCATTAAAAAATTTAGATATTGGTGAATTAGACGAAGATAACATAAAAGACAATTTTTTCAAATATTTAATTGAAGCATCTAATAATTGTCAAATTATAATCATGGAGAACACAAACAATTTTACTTTAACCGAAGAATTAAGAAAAAAAGCAAATATCATCGAGTTTACTCGTAATTTAAAACCAGGTCGTTATGGTTTTTTACTTGATTATCATGATTAAAAATTTTTTCAATATTTGTGAAGTTTCTATTATTTAAAGATTTTTTAAATTCAACATTTTTTACATCTCTTTAATCAATTTCAAATTATTCAAGCTAGTTCATGATAAATAAAATGCGTATAAGTGATGTTATTTGAATTATTAGAACTAAATTAATTGCCAAAAAGTCATGTATTCTTCTTTCTTCTAAACCTTCTTACTATATTAAAAAATTCAAAATCTAATTGGCATAAAAATATTTATAGTGTATACTTTCATAACGTACGGTTTTGTACTATATTAGGAGGAACATGTCATGAAAAAAGATATTCATCCACAATACAATAGATGTAAAGTTACATGTATTTCTTGCGGTAATACTTTCGAAACAGGTTCAACATTAAAAGAGATTAAGGTTGATACTTGTTCTAAGTGCCACTCTTTCTACACTGGTAAAATTGGCTTCTCAGCTAATGCAGGTAGGGTTGATAAATTCAACAAGAGACTTGACAAAGCAAGTAAGAAATAATCGATTATAATTTGAAAATATTCGCCTCCTACAAAGGAGGTTTTTATTTTGAAAAATATTCTATATACACAAAATGTAAAATAAGCAACTTAAACATACAAACATCGACACAGATGTTTTGCTTATACATATCATAGATTTTTTAAATATCAACTCTTTAGAATCAAGAATGGAATTTTCAAAATAATCATTGTTAAAGCCTATCTGAAATCCCACAGGAATAATAATAGGAACAATATATCTAAAATCCATAGTACAAACATAAGGCATTTTAATGTTGAAATAAATCTGACCAAATATATAGGTCAAACTCATTACCAGCATGAAAATCCCAACATCAGAATGAATTCTTCTTTCTTTAATAAGACGATACAAACTCATAATAGCGATACAAATAAGTAACACATAAGAATTTAACAACATTAATGGGGTTAAAAATGATCCGTTAAAATAACTGAATTCTCCAAATAAAGCTGATTTTATGCTGTACGTGAACAAATTATAATCAGTATTTTCACCACCGATGAAACAATATGTATTATTCAATAAATCATGGAATGAAATCGGAATTATAAAACGCTGGAAAAAGGAAAACTGACTAACCAACAAAGCTGGATTCAATCTATTAAAAACATATCCAAAAGGTAAATTAAGAACTTTTACTGAATATATTTGGAACCACAAACCAAGGGTTGCACAAACAATTAAGAATAACAAATAAACTCCTGTACTAATCAAAATATCTTTAACATTTTTTGTTAAACAGACTTTAACAAAATAAACTATCATAAATACTCCGATTGGAATTGCAATAAGTGCTGCTGATAATTTTGTCATCATAGCTAATCCAATCAAAACACCAACAAGTAATAAATCAAAATATTTATGATCTTTAAAATAAAACTTCAAAAAATAATAGGTAGCTGCTATCACAAGCATCGTACTCAAACAATCATTATTAAGCAAAGCAGCAAAATTAAATATCCTTGGAAATAGTGCTAATAAACTTATCAAAAGAACTTTTGATGTTCTCTTGAAATTGAATAAACATACAATTTTGATTAAATAAAAACTGATCAAGAATGAGTAAAAACATGATAATATTTGGGTTGTTTCATAAAGTGTATTTATGTCGTAAACAGGTAAAACTAAATAAGCAAACCCATCAACAAATCTCATGAACAAACCTTGAATAAAAGCATTTAAAGGTGGATGGTAAAATTGATATACAGTATTTATATCATTATGATGATTTGGTAAACGCATGTAATAGTAAAAACTTAGAGCATAGTCCATATGACCATCGTTATTTGTACTAACTGTATCATGTTGTCTTACGTTGTATGGCGTTACCAACATATAAAATAAACTGATAGTTAATGAAAGTGCCAAGATTAAAATGATGAATCTGTTGAAGGTCAACCTTTTTTTAATTTTTAAAATTAAACCCGATAATAAGATCCCAACTAGAATAAATGCTTCAACGCTTCTAGCGATGACACCATTTTCTATACCTCCAACTTTATAAAATGGTTTTATACAAAAGTACAATACAAAGATAATAGAAAACGCACCTAAAAAAATAAATAGATTTTTTACGTAAGATGGAATAGATAAATATTTGTCTTTTATTTTATCTTCATAGGAATCATCATCCAAAAAGGAACATTTGGAATAAGAATAAACACTTGATAAACAAGGGTTAACTGAAAATATAGATTTCATGTCAATAATTATACATCTTTAATAGGAGTATTATTATAAATACAACAATTAAACTAATTATTGTTTATGTTGTTCTATATTTATAAACAAACGATAATTTGAATTTAACATTTTTAAATTACTATAAAAAGTTGTTAAATATTTTACGTTATTATTTTATTTAACAATATTATAGTTACAAAAATAAACTATAATTTAACCGGAATAAGAGGAAACTTCTATGGCAAATATAATGAAAAAGAAGATATTTTACATAACTACTCCAATTTACTATGCATCAGGAGAACCACACATTGGTCATGCTTATGCTACAGTAAATGCGGATTTAATCGCCAGATACAAAAGAGAGATGGGCTACTCTGTTTTCTTTTTAACTGGCACAGATGAACATGGCGAAAAAATTCAAAAGAATGCAGAAAAAGAGAATATTGATGTTCAAAAATTTGTCGATAGAATGGCTGATTCTTTCAAAAAATTATGGAGTGATTTAGGTATTACAAATGATGACTTCATAAGAACATCTGAACAAAGACACGTTGAAACTGTCCAAAAAGTTTTTACAAAGCTTCTTCAACAAAAAGACATATACAAGGGAAAATATAAAGGTTGGTATTGTACCCCTTGCGAATCATTTTTCACTGAAGGCCAACTTAAAGAAGGTCACTTATGTCCAGATTGCGGACGTGAATGCCACGAGGTCGAACAAGAAGCATATTTCTTAAACTGTAAAAAATACGTTAATAAATTACTTGATTTTTATAAGAAAAATCCAAATTTTGTCCCAGATGGTAAATTGAATGAGATGATAAAAACCTTCATTGAACCTGGGTTAGAAGACCTTTGCATAACAAGAACAAATTTCACCTGGGGTGTTCCTGTTAAAGAAGATCCTCAACATGTTGTTTATGTTTGGATAGATGCTTTATTAAATTACATCTCGGCTTTAGGATACATGTCGAACGATGAATCTAAATTCAACGAATTCTGGGGTAAAGATTCAACTATTTTCCAACTTGCTGGTAGAGAAATAAACAGATTCCATTCCATTTATTGGCCAATTTTGTTGTTTGCATTAAATTTAAGATTACCAAACACAATATTCATCCATGGACTTTTAGTTACCAGAACTGGTGCAAAATTCAGTAAAAGTTTAGGAAACGCTCCAAAAGCTGGCCCAATCATTGAAAAATACGGACTTGATGCTTTAAGATATTATCTTGGAAGAGAGGTTATTCTTGGAGATGATGGTAACTTCACTGCTAAACAATTTGTCGATAGATTCAACATCGATTTAGTTAATAATTACGGAAATTTAGTCAACCGAACCATCAATATGATTCGTAAGTACTTCAAAGATGGTAAATTACCTTCAATTTACAGATATCAAAATGCAAAAAGTCGCCAAGTTATATCTGCGATGAAAGAGTCCATCAAGAAATATAAACAGGAATTTGATAATTATTGTCCTAGCAAAGCTTTTATTTGTGCTATGGATATTGTTGATAGAGCGAATAAATATATTGAGGATATGACACCTTGGGTATTATTCAAAGAAAATAAGATTTCTTTATTGAAGGAAGTGATGTACGTTTTGGTTGAATCAATCAGAGTTTCTTCATTGCTTTTAAGACCTGCATTGATCAACAAAGCCGATGAAGCACTTGATCAATTAGGTGTGCCACTTGAATTTAGACAATTCAATACTCTCAACAAAAATCTCTGTTTAAATAAACTCAAAGTCAATGCACCAAGTGCTTTATTCCCACGACTTGATGTTGATAAAGAAACTGAATATTTAGCAAGTTTAATTGAAGCTAAAAAATAAAAAAATTACTAATTGTCAAACAAGACAGTTAGTAATTTTTTTATATTCTCAATATTGATTTGATATTTGAACTTTCATCTGTAGCATCATCAATTTCATCAACATCCAAATCTTTATCCTCAGAATCATGTTGATTCATATCTATAATTGTGTTTTTCTTAGAAGCTATCAACTCCTTTATAAATTCCTCATTCGGTTTATTATCAACAGTGAAATATTTTAAAACAAATTCAGTTATAGCTTTTTTATTATTTTCAAGTTGTCTGTTGATGATAGTGTTGAAAATGATGACAAGTATTTTTTTGAAACAGTAATTAGGTTTAAATCCGAGTTTTATCAAATCAGAACCATCAAAATCCATCTCTCTTTGTGATTTGATCGGCAAATTATCTAAAAAATTAGAGACGTATTTGCTAAGTTCATCATAATATTCATTTTTTGAATACTTAAGATCATGACCGATATCATCACCCCTTTTAACTTCAACCATATCAAGTAAATTATATGGACCGATTTTATCTAACATGCTTATCAATTGATGTTCTTTGTTCAATTTTAAAGAATTGTCGTGGAAAAGAATCAAAGTTAAAATCCTCGTTTTCATCTTTTTGTTGTAATGAAGTCTTTCTAAAATATCATTTGCGATTTTAACTGAATGTTTTTCATGATTAACAAAAACGTTACGATGATATTTTTCTTTATAAACACAAGAATCAGGTTTACCTATATCATGAAATAAACAAGCTAATCTAACATGCAAAATCTTCTTGGAGTTTTGACATGCGTAAAAAAGGTGATTTAAAACATCGTATTTGTGATATTTGCTAATTTGTGAGAAATCTTTGCACTTAATAAATTCGGGTATAAATATTGAGATAACATCGAAGTATTCAGAAAGTATTGAATAAACGTCATCACTTAATATGATTTTGTTAAATTCCTCTCTTATTCTTTCTCCGGCTATGTTCTTTAAAAGATCTTTATTTTCAAAAATTGCTTTTTTCGTATTTTCTTCTATTTCAAAACCTAGTGGTTTTAAAACAGCCAAAAACCTTATCGCTCTAAGAATTCTCAATCCGTCCTCTTTGAATCTTTCGTTGGGGTCACCGATAGCTCTTATAAGACGTTTTTCAATATCCTTCATTCCTAAGTTGGTCGGATCCAATATTCGATTATCTAATACAGAGTAATACAAACTATTGATTGTGAAATCTCTTCGTTTAGAATCTTCCTCATAGGTTTTTATAAATTCAACTTTATCTGGGTGTCGGTTATCCTCGTAATTTGATTCAGTTCTAAAGGTTGTCACTTCGACAGTTTTCTTAGCGTAATTTACCAAAGTAACGGTTCCATGTTTCAATCCAGTATCAACTATCTCATATTTTTTTGAAAAGATCTCTTTGACTTGATCTGGTGTAGCATCTGTTGTGACATCGTAATCACTTATTGGTAATTTCAAAAGTTCATTTCTGATACTTCCACCAACAACATATGCTTTAAAATTGTTCTCGATGAGTGTTTTCAATATATCATATACAAAAAATGGTAATTTCATATGTTGTTCCTCCTTTGTTCATCACAAGCGTTACTAAGTAATTCGTTTAAAACAGACAAATATTGTTCTTTAGATGTAAGAGAGATAAGTTTCATCCTAATTTTCTTAGCATCTGAAAAACCTTTGAAGTAACAGCAAGCGATACTTCTCATAATGTTGCTAAGTTCATAATCCGTTTTTGTTTGTGACATATAGTTTATGTGTCTTATCAAATCTTGGATTTGGTTTTTCAAAGTTGTAGGTGTCAGTTCTCTTTTCTCTTCTAAATCGATCAAATCTTTAAAAATTTTGGGGTATCCCAAAGTTTCCCTACCGATCATAACGCCATCGGCGTTTGTATAATTTAATACATCTTCAAAGTTATTAACACCGATATTACCATTTGCTAATATCGGTAAATAAGTTGAATCTTTAGCTCTTTTTATAATGTCGTAGTGCGGTTGTCCACTATATAGAGCTTTTCTAGAACGTGCGTGAATAGCTACTAAACTGACATTCGCTTTTTCAAAAATCTTCAAATTTTCATAAATAGTGATGTGATCATCGTTCGGACCGATTCTAGTTTTGACAAAAACAGGTTTTGAACTAGCTTTTACAATAGAGGTTATGTAATTTTCAAGTTCATCTTTCTTATCGACAAAATAGGCTCCAGCATGCTGTTTTAAAACTTTATTGACTGAGCAGCCTAAATTGATATCCAAAAAATCATATTTGCTGTTCTCTTCCAATATTTTAATCGCTTTGACCATTATTTCTACATCACCACCGAAGAGTTGTAAACACAACTTATCAGTATCTTTGTAGGTTTCGTTTATCATTTTGAAAGTTTCTTTTGAGTTATAGCATAATGCATTGGCGGAAATCATCTCGGTATAAACTAAGCCTGCTCCATATTCTCCACACATTTTTCTATATGAAAAATCTGTATATCCAGCCATAGGAGCTAGAACATACCTATTTTTCAAACTTACATTTTTCGCTTTAAGTGGGAGCATTTATTTCCTCCTAGCAACTATTCAAAGTTTTCGGAAATAAATTTTTCTAAATCATCTGATGAGACGATAGTGATGTTCAAATCTTTTAAATATTCAACTAATAAACCGTTTTGATCAATAAGTTTTCTTTTGAAAGAACCATCATAAATATACTTAACACCACAGCTTGGGGACTTCTCTTTTAAAAAAGCGTAACTAGCGTTGTTTTCAATTGCTAATTTGCGAGCTAGTAAGCAACCTCTTTTGTAAAAGTCCAGTTTTGAAGAACCATCTTGTGTAACAATATCAAAGTTTTGTTTTGTAAAATTGTCATATAAATAGAGTTTTTTGTCATCTGCTATTTGTATTTCACATGGATCTCTTGGAACTTTCAAACCACCGTCAACTTCCGGACAAACTTTTATCAAAGTGAAAAGTTCATCCAACTTCTTATATAGTGAATTTTCCACAATTTTTCCATCATAGCGGCATAATTCGTTACATAAGCAACGTGAGATTAAAGCGACTTTTTTAGTTTTTTCCATCTGTGTAAGTAATATAAAATTTATTTACCATCTTTAATTTTATCAAATAAACCAAGTATAAGATTAATAAATGTTTAATAAACATTGATTATTATCAAAATAATTTAAAAATTTGCTTCTTATATAATTAATGTAAGGAGCTTGATTTATGGCTATTATTAATCTTGATAAGAATGTTATAGTTAAATTCTCCTCGTTGGAGAACGATTTAACTTCCTTACAAAAATACATCCGCAACATTTTACTTGATAATGATGAAAAACCTATGACAAAATGTACAATCATCGAACAGATTTTGAAGTTTCAAAAAAAGCGTGGTCCGATACTTGGAAATTTCACTCTCAAATACAAAGATAGAACCTATTTTGAAAATGAGGCTTTGGAAAAGAAAGAATTTCTTTTTTCAAATCTATGTAAATATATCACTGATTTAAATAGGACATTCGAAAATTACAAACAAATTTACCTTAACTGTTACATTTATTATTATTTTCATATGCCTCATTTAAATTTATATTCAGACGAGGATTATCAAAATTTAGTAACACGTATATCAACATGTAAAAATACAGATGATGTATTAACTTTATAGGAGGTATATATGAAAGTTAATGTTTATCCAATAAAATCTACTTTGCACAACAAAGAAGCCTTGAAGAGATTGACCGATGAGTTTTTTAGTTCAATCAAACAAGATGATATAGAAATTAATTTAGTAAATAATGTTGAAAATTTATATCTATGTGATTTGCCTTTGATTTTGATTCAAAGTGGTGGTAGCGAAAATGAATTCTTGAAATTGCAAGATGCTTTCCAAGGTCCATATTATTTGTTAACTTACGGAAGCAACAATTCACTTGCTGCAAGTCTTGAGATTTTGACATATTTGAAAAACAACAATCTCGAAGGTGAAGTGCTTCACGGAAGTTCATCATATATCATTTCCAGAATTAAAAGTTTAAGTAAAACATATAAACAAGAACATGAGAATTTTATAAAGAATAGAACCAAACAAGTAAAACTAGGTGTTATTGGAAAGCCTAGTAACTGGCTTATTTCTTCAGATGTGGATTACAATAATTGTTTCGATAAATTCAACATTAAACTTGTTGATATTCCCGTTAAGGAAGTTGAAGATCTTTACAACGACCCCAATATCAAAATTGATAGTAAAGAGGTTGATGATTATTTGAGAATTACAACTCCAGAACTTGAAAAAGCATATCGCTTTTATTATGTATTAAAAATAATTATTGATAAATACCAACTTAGTGGATTTACTATAAGATGTTTTGATTTATTAACATCATTGAAAACAACTGCATGTCTTGCTTTAGCAATTTTTAATAACGAGATGAATTTCGTAGCCACCTGTGAAGGAGATGTACCAAGTATGATTGGAATGTACATCGCTAAGACATATCTTCAATCTCCATCATTCCAGTGTAATCCTAGCAAAATAGAAGTTGAAGAGAACAAAATAATACTAGCACATTGTACAATCCCTTTGTGTATGTGTACAAGCTTCAACTACAAGACACACTTCGAATCAAATAGCGGTATTGGTATAAAAGGTGAGCTTTTAAAAGGTGATATCACTATTTTCAGATTGAATAGTAAACTTAATAAAGCTTTCATAAGCCAAGGTGAGATTTTAGAAAATCTATCAAGGGATGATCTTTGCAGAACCCAAATATACTGCCACGTTGAGAATGTTGAAAAATTATTAAAAAATCCTCTTGGTAACCATCTTTTAGTTGTATATGGTCATCAAAAGGAAAAATTGATCGAATATTTCAAAAAAAACAAGATTGAGATAATTTAATTTTCAATTAAACAGAAAACTTTGTGTGGACAAAAGTTAACACATTTGCCACATTTGATACATTTAGAATCATCAACAATTGGTGCGTTGTAATCTTTTTGCTGCAATGCTTTCATCGGGCAGATATTCACAGCAGGACATTTGTGATTTTGTGGACATAACTCACTTCTAATTAATAATTTTTTCATATTCAAAAACCTCAAAATTATTTTAAATTAGAAAATAAGTTAATTCTTTTTAAATGCAACTTTATTTATTTTGAACTGACTGTTCAGTTTTTAACAGATCAAAATATTTGTTAGAATCAGCTTGCAAAACATCCTTACTATCAACACCTTGCATCTCCAATTGTTTTATCAAAAGATTTCTGATATCCAAAAGAACAACATCCTTGTTAGTACCGGCGTCAATAATTTTCTTACGAGTGTTCGCTTTCTCTATTTCTTCTTTTTCTTTTCGTTTAAGCTCCTGCTTCATCTGTTTTATGGCGTTTTTAATCTCTTTTTTACTTTTGTTTTCCTTTTTCATAGTTGTAATAACTTCATTTTTTGATGCTTTAGCTAAACATCTCATATCTTCAAGACGAGCATTCACAGCACTTTGAATTTTATACACAAGTCTTATAAATATGAACAAAAACAAAGCGATGATAAAGAAGTTGATGACAGTTTGTATAAAATTACCATAATTCCAGGTGACAGCTTCTTTAACTACAACACCGAACTCATCAACAACCGCTGGTTTGATTGTAACACTCAATTCTTTAAAATCAACTCCACCAATTGCAACACCTATTGGTGGCATGATTATATCGTTAACCAGCGAGTTTGTAATAGCACTGAAACTGGCACCTAAAACAACACCGACAGCTAAGTCAAATACCTTTCCTTTGGATATAAATTGTTTGAAATCACTAAAAAACTTTTTCATTTTCGAATCCTCTTAATTTAATTATAGAATATGCTACTTTTATTGCAGTTGTAAGAGTGTTGTTTTAAAAGAATATATAATTTACAAACACCTTTTTAACAAAAATTAGAAAGGCCAAAACTCAGAAAAATTTTAAAATTAAAGATGGTTAAATTTAGTTAAATATTTTATTTAGATTAAATAAAGTTATTTATCATATTTAATGCAAAACTAAACATTAAAAAAATTGAAAAAACAATACATGCAAAAAAGCACGATGAATTCGTGCTTTTTATATGCCCTAATATTACTAAAATCAGCCCTTTAATGAAGAAAATTAGGAGTTTGAGAAAAATTATTGCATAATAAATTTTGGCTGTATTATTAGTTTTGACTATTCTAATGCAACAGCCATTTTAGAGGCATA
>CALVKB010000013.1 GCA_944332485.1 uncultured Bacilli bacterium
AATGAAAACTAATAACTCATTGGCGTATGTTACTTGTTCATCATTAAATCCTAGTTCCTTAAGGTGATTTAAGAATTTATTTTTACCTTCTGTATTGAATGGTACATTTTTTCTAATAAACACCACTAGTGAATTGTCCTCAGAAAAGACCGAATTATATTCATCATCTAAATTATTATCAATATCGCGAAAACAATTTAACGCAATTTTTATAAAGTAAATGAATTCACTTTTCAAATTTTCTAACAAACTTTTAAAACTTTTGAAACGCAATGAGTTAACAAATTTTTTATTATTTAAAAGATTCTCGTAATATTGATTGTAAACATCATCTGTTAGCTCGATTCGTGAAAATAAGGTGTTTTGAAATAATCAGCTATAAATTGATTAATTACTTTTTTTAGTTCTCCCCTTAGTTTTAAAATATGAATCATCACTGTTAAGTAGTACTTATTTCCCTTGTCAATATGGAAATGTTTTTTATCGTAATCATTCATTATTAATTCTAAGGACTCTCTATAAATATTTAAATAAAAATCGTTTTGATAATTCTTGTTAACAAAAGTATCATCGTCCAATAACAAACTTTTATAAATATATGTGCAAAATTGAGTTTCAATATCTTCATAATTTCTTTCAGAAAAAAAGTTTTCAGCAGACAAAAGAAATCCGATAATCAATATATGTTTATCTTCATATGTTAAAAGTTTTTTGTTTCCTAATTGCTGATGATCACATATCCATTCATAAACAAATTATTTACAATAATTCAAAATTTCATCTTTTTCAGAAGCAGAAAAATAGTAATTACCAAGTAATTTTTCATCGAACGCTGGTCTTACAAGTTCAAATAACTCTTTCGTGTTTTTCATTATTTTTTCCTTTCATTAATTAAACTCAATATCATCATTCAAAATTGCATTAATTCTATTTGTTAAATCAATATCAATTTCGTTTATAACCCAACCTTTAAGTCTACATAGTTCTTTAAAACGATCATATCTATCTTTTTGATCTATGCACTTGACTTTAACAACCATACCAAATTTTATCGGTTTGTTTGGTAAAAAATTGTTTCTTCTAAACTTTCGTATTGAAAATCCATAATAACCAGTTTCTTCACCAAAATTTGTTTTAGGTCGGGTCTTTGAAGTGAGTTTTTCTTTTATAAATTTGACATTATCCCATTTTTTATTATTGTTTCTTAGCTCCTCTTCAGTTAACCACTTGTCATTTATAAATTTATTCTCACCTTTATTTAATGATAATAACTCTCCAGTATTTACGTTTTTCCTTCCAAATGAAAATTCCAATTCTTCATTTGAGTAATCAACGCCTTGGTTTCTAATTGTTTGAGGAAAATAAACTAAAAAAGTAGTGAATGAGTAAGGCAACTTATTATCTTGTGTTGGAAATGGTATATCATAATTATATGTCTTAAATTCCTCAGAATATCCATCAATACAGAAAAGTATTTCATCTGATTTTGCTTTAACTATCTCTTCAATTTTAATTGGAGGAACACCATTTCCTAAAAGCTTTGGATCATCATCCTCTTCTAATTTGCATGAACAAAGCAACAACGCTTTAGCAACTTCTTTGGATAAACCTAATTTATAAATCATAAATGCTATCTTCCTTGTAATGAATGGGGTAGAGAAACTTGTCCCTCTTCTATATACTTCGTCACCATGCACATCAATAGCTAATAAAGGCTCCTGAATAGTACCACCGTAATATGCCAAATCTGGTTTTTTATAAAAGTTCAAAACTGGACCTACTCTTGAATATTCAGCTGGTTTATTTTGAAAATTAACAGAATTAACGACAATAGAATTTATTGAATCAGCTGGTGAACCTATTGCTTTTAAATTGTTTTCAGAATTATTTAATGATTCATTTTTATCATTTGTTCCACAAACAACAAAAATAATATCATATTTGTTACTTAAATTATCCAATAAGGAAGCTAACAAGGAGATAGAATTTTGTCTTATTTCTCTATGCTCACCAAATGAAATATTCCAAACTTTAATTTCACGATTTTTTATTACAATTTCTTCAATATCTTTATATGCTTTACTTATTAATCCACCATTTGAAAAAATACCAAAATGTTTAACTTTGAAAAATCCACAGTTATCTTCAAGTCTTGGATTTAATTTGTTTCCACAAACAATCAAAGAACTGACATTCATCGCGTGATCAAAATCTGAATCAGTATAATAATTATCATTTTGATTAATATTTAACATATTTACAGATTCTATCCATTTTGAAAGTTGGCATTGTTTATTTTCTTTATAAAAAGTATCAATTACACCAACAATCGGTTCATTTGTTGGGTTTGGAAGTTTATCTACAAAAAATTCATTGTCCTCACAGAGATATTGATCATCATCCAATTTATGTGTTTTAACATCATCATTTTTAAATATATCCACTATAGACATTGAAACAAGATAAGGTATCTTGCTTTCAATTAAATCTATATCTTCAATACTCGAAAAACAAAACGATAGTGCATCTATTTTATTTGATAAATTAATTTTAATTCCTATTTCAGAAAGTATATCGTCGATATCTCTATCTGTCTTATAAAATGTGAGAATTTTTGAAGTGTTTTTGTTTTCTTCACTTCTTAAATAATTGAATACTTCTTTGTTATCTTCCAATTCAAATGAATCAATATAATAAATATCAACAATCAAATTAGCGAAATTTGTCTTGTTGAAATTATATTTTTTTAAAATACTTTCTTTTTTACAACCAGACTTAATTGTAGAATTATCTACAAAATCAATGTTATTTTTATCTAAAAAAGATATTAAACGTTTTAATTTATCAATCGCCTTTTGTAATGTGCCTTTTGGCAAAGAGTAGGTTATAACATGTTTCTCTTTGACAATTTTTACACCGACTATGTAAAAATTTGGTTCACTTGAAGTATAAACCGCGTTTACATTTTCAAAATTTGGGATAAATAATTCCATCACTCTATTTGATTTAGCAAGAACTTTAGTTCCAACAGAAGTAATAATTTCTTCATTTTTTAAAATGTTCTCATGTTCAAGCCAAAATTCTTTTATACTTTCTAATTGTGAAATAAGTTTTTTAATTTGTTCAATACTAAAACCCTGGTTATCTTTTAATTCTCGTCTTGAATAACCACTTTTATTTTTTTCTGTATGAAATACATTTTTCAAACTTAACAAATTATGAGTATAATCGCTTTTCATGATAATTAAACCTCTTTCTCATAATTTTCTTTATTATTGACTGATAATCTAGATACTGAACTTTTACTTATTCCAGTTAATACTTCTATTTCCCTTGTTGTGAAGCCTTTTTCTAATAATTCACTAGCACTATAATTAGGTTTAAATGAAATTTCCAAAAGTCTTTTTAAATAATCGTATGGATCATTTGAATTAGAAAATGCTATGGAAGTTTTTATGATGTTTTGCAAATCACCTGGATATGGAATTTCAGAAAAACAATTTAAAATCTTCTTTAACAATTTTCCATCTTTAGCATATTCAGGTCTATTTTTAATAAAACTATCGCATATACTTTGACCGATTAAAACTAAATCTTCCTTTGTATATCTATCAAAATTTATCGTTCCATCGAATCTTCTTATCAATGCTTTATCAAGTTCCTTGAATAAATTTGTAGTTGCAATTATTGTTATATCTGGTTTAACTTCATCAAGTTGTGAAAAGAAAGTTGAGGTCGCACGTGCCATCTCTCTTAAATCATTATTTGAATTTCTATTTAGTATTAATGCATCAATCTCATCAAACAAAATTATAAATCGTTCTGGATATTTGATTGAATCTATTTCATCAAAAAGGAAAATTATATTTTTGCTTGTCTGTCCAAGTTTAGAATCAATCAATGATTCTAAATTAACTTTCAACACTTCCTTATCAAGCATCAAAGCTATATTTTTTACTGTTTCCGTCTTTCCAGAACCAGGGCGACCATAAAAAAGAAATTTATTGAGTTTAAAACCTTTTTTCAAACAATTAATAATTCCTTGAATATCATTAGCAACACTTGTTGGTAAATATGTATGTTTAACATTATTCAAATTGATAGATTTTAAAAATGTGAATTTATTGTAATCAATTTTAATAAAATCCTGCGTATATAAGTCTGCTGTACCTATTAATCCTTGAATATATTGAGCAACTTCAACATCGCCAGAATTATAAAAATCATTAGCTATATCAGAACATGTTAAATTGAATGTATAATTATCTTTATTAATATGGGCTCTAATTAAATCAACTAGTAATTTCTTTTTCATTTCACATCTTCCTTCCTGGGACAAAATTTTAATTTTTGGGACAACTTTATATATTTGATTTTAAAAAATACATTTTAAAGAAGCAATATAATTTTCTTATAATTCAAGAAAACAAATTATAAAATTTAGAAAAAATCTAAATCTATACGTTTTATATACTCTTCTTAAAACGTGGAAAGTTTTATAAATATAAACTTGGATGATACATGCTGTAATTTAAACTTTAGAAGTATTAAGTACAGATTACGTAACTTTTAATAATTTTAAGTGTTAATCTTCGCATTGTTACTTTCAAATTAATTTATAAAATAGCAAAAAATAACAAAACGATTAATGATTTAAAGTTTTTAAGAATAGGAGAATATTCATGAAGTTAACTTATTAAATGAGTATAAGCAAAGTAAGAAAAGGTCATATCAAAAATACCACATACATTTTGAATAAAGTAAATATTAAACGGCATTTTATTGTTGATGATGTTTTGGCCATTGTTGAAGTACTCACTTACTTCTTCCCTAATGATGAAGCCATTAAAAAAATTCAACTTTTAATTCATGCCAAATGAAATCTAATTAGTTAAAACAGCATTGCTTATTTTGAGAGGTACCCCAAATCCTAGACATTAGGAAAGGGGTACCTCTCACTTTGACACCCATGATTTTTAATTAAGTTTTATTTCAAATAAAAATTGTCAGGACCATGTTTTGATCCTGACAATTTTTTGCTTTAATATTTTTACTCAGTTAATCCTGAACTGAAAACAATATTTCCTTGTTCATCCAATTCTACTAAACAAAATTCAGTAGCTTGTTTTGGTGCGCCGTTCAAAGTGTCTTTGCTAGGACTTACTAAATAATAATATTGAGTTCCATCTTTTTCATAAATAGTCCAGTTGCTATCTTCAATTAATACTGCATCTGGATTATTTTCTAACCAAATATCATCAACAAATTGTAAAGCTTTTAAGGATGTTGTTACAGCATTATCAACATTGTAAACTTTCTCACTTAGCATATTTATATGTGAACCACCAGCTTTCATAGAAGCATATACTCCAACATAAACTTCATAGTAAGCGACTTTTTCATTTGTTGAAGGAGTGATGAAAATTGAGTGATCCTCATTAACTTTAAACACGACACTTGTATCTTTCTCACCGTTGATAAAACTTCCACCGAAGTTTGAAGGACTGACAGTTAATATTTGTTTTCCAGAATATAAAACATCATCCAAAGTTAAATTTGTATAAGTGTATGTACCATCATTAGTGACAGATAAAATAGGATTAAAAGTATATTTACTATCAGAAGGGTAAGTCGAATTAATTGTTCCGTTATTCTTGCAATTTGTGATAGTAATATTAAGTTTTCTGTAATTCGGGTTAGCTATAAACATCGATGCACAACCTGAGATGATGCTTCCGTTATTTATGCAATTTTCATATGTGAATTCCAGAGTTTGACTTGAACCATATGGATAACCTGTGAAAATAGCGTTGTAGTTATTCCATGTTCCATCGGAAACTATGTCTGCATTATTGACACAATTTATATATTTACCACTGTTGTAAGCATAAATTGTGAAAGCACCTTCGTTTCCACCGTAGATTCTGTGTGTTCCTTCAACTGTCACAGTGTCATATGTACATTCTTCAGCATAGTAAGTTGCTGAGGCATTTTCAATATTCAAGATCATATTTTTCAATGTGACATTTATAAGTTCACCATAAATGTTAATTCCATTTGTTCCAGTGATTGATTTGAAATCTCCATCGATAGTGCAATTTGTCAAAGATTGAACTGAAGCATCTATCATATAACCATCTTGTTCGTAATTTAATGTATCAGTAAATGCGATATCTGTTGTCAATTTGAAATATCTATGAGTTTCATTAACTGATGGAATATTTCTAAATTGCTCCGGAGTGGAAATTAAGTAAGGAGAAATTTCACTACCTACACCACCGTTGAATGTTTGATATAAAGTTTTATCTTCTTCACTCATAGTAACTAAAGAAACTTTAGATGTTTCATCAACAACTTCAATTTGATTTAAAACATCCTCCGGTGCATGAATAAATATATCTACATCAGTATTATTTACAATTTGTACATCACCACTTACAGGAACTAAAGTCAAAGCTTGTTCAGTGTTTTCGATTTTGATAACACCGCTAGTTGCCTCTATATTAACTGAAACTGAACCATTTTCAACATATTCAAGATTTTCACCATTAACTGTAACTTTTGAAGCATCACCATAGTGAACAACATTGTCATTAACAGAAGTAACATTCAAATCACTTTGTGTTGTTCTTATTACAACAGTCTTTCCATCAGCAGATCCATTGTTGTAATTGATATTAGAAAACTCGGTGTAATTACCAACATCAATACCATTTGTAACTGTAATTTCATCACTTGTTGTGGTAAAATCATCATCCAAATAAACGGAAAGATTACCTTTATAAGTGTTCAATTCATCTTCAGAAGAAACAACAATCCACAAATTAGGATCTTCGGTTTCAGTCAAGCTTGTTTTATTTGAAACTGTGAAATTTTTACTTTCCAAATCAAACAAGAAAACCTTATCTTCTGTTTTTAATTGCTGAGTTGTAACACCATTTGTATTTAAAACTTCAATAACCTCATGCATGGTATTGATTTGCTTACCTTCATGTAAGGCTTCTTGAATATAATTATTCAATTTTTCAAGATGTTGCTCTTCTTCACTTATAGAAGAACTAGAGTTTAAATCAGAACTTGAACTAGTTGTTGAGGAACTTATAAAAGATGAGGTAGTTTGCTCAGTGCTTGTACAGCTACCAAGAGACATACCTAAAATTCCAACACACAATAATGAAAAAAATTTACTCTTTTTATTTTTATTCATACTTTTTCCTTTCTTAATTATCAATATTTTTATAAATTAAATATCTTATGAATTCAATATGTAAGTGGTATCTTTTTGAATAAATTTGAATTTTCAAATAAAACGAAACTTATAATTAAAAAAAGTCATCAAAATTTGTAAAATTATACATATAAAAAATGCCACAGAGAGGAATCAAACCTCCGACCTACTGATTACGAATCAGTTGCTCTATCGACTGAGCTACTGTGGCATGCTTTATAATTATAAACTAAAAACAGACTGTTATATGAACGAAATAGATTTTAAAAAGATGCTAGGAAGTTACCTATCTGACGACAAGATAAAGATGTTTGAACAATCATTAAAAAATGATGATTTTTACAATAAAGGTTGTATTGTAAATCTCAACAAAGTTTCCTTAAATCAGATTATTGAAGCTTCTTGTTCTCATGTTGAACCAAATTACAAAATACCCAATTGTTTTTTAAATTTCACCAACGAAAATAAACTAAGCAAAACAATCTATCATCATGGTGGTGCTATTTATTTAGTTGATCCAAGTTCAGTTGAAGTTATCTATGAACTTTCACAAAAATTACAAAAGGATAGCATCGTTTTGGATATGTGTGCAAGTCCAGGTGGTAAAACTATATTACTTGCCCTTTTAAGAAAAGACATAACTATAGTTGCTAATGAAGTGAATATTAAAAGAAACTTCATCCTCCAATCAAATATCAATAGAATGGGTTTAACAAATGTCATCGTAACAAATAATTCTTCAAATGATTTTCTTTATTTGAATAACTTTTTCGATGCGGTCATTTTGGATGTTCCTTGTTCTGGTATTGGGATGCTCAGAAAGAAAGAGAAGATGGAAGAGGATTACACCGAACAGAAAGTTGAAAACCTCATACCTATACAACAAAATCTCATCGAAGATGGAAGCAAACTTGTAAAAACAAACGGGTTTTTAATTTATTCAACATGCTCTTTCAACATAAAAGAAGATGAAGAAATCATCAAAAACTTCTTAGATAAAACTAAATTAAATTTTAATTTATACGATATTAATATTGAAAACACTTTCCAATCTAATACAAAAGTTGGTTATCATTTAATTCCTCCTTTCTATAAAGGTGAAGGTCATTATGTTTGCTATTTAAAAAATGATGAAAATAAGATAGATGCAAATAAAACTCTTCTTAAAAAAGTTAAAACAAAAATCGATGGTTTCGAATTTGAATGTTACAAATATAAAGATAATTACTACTTGCAAAATAAATTTTATAGCGAATTATCAAAACTTGATATAACCATGTTAGGAATTCAGATAAATCCAAGTTTCAAAGATAGCAAAACAAAGCTAAATCATTTCATCACTCATGTTGATAATTTGAAAACTTATGATGAAATATATCTATCCGAAAAAGAAGCATTCTCATATTTAAAAGGTTCACAAATAAAACTTAAAAACAATATAAAAACAAATACAAAAATTGTAGTTGTTAAATACAACAACACTTCATTAGGATTTGCTAAGAAAAACGATACAATATTACAAAATTATTATCCAAAACAACTTAGAATAAAAGAATAATTACTCGTTATTTACCTTTTTAACATGATTCATCGAATATAATTTCAAGTTCGGTTTTGTTTTTTCACTGCAAGTTACAACATTTCCCAAATCATGGATGACCATCGTTAAGAATGTATTATTGTTGACGATAACTTCAACGATATCCTCATCAAAGAAACACATGACATTGACATTTTTCACATCATCAACTTTGATAAGATACTCCTCACGTCTTACATAATATCCTTTTCTATTCAAACAATTTTTTCTATCGACAACTACCCCATCATTTGTCAAATATATCTTTATATTTCCAAAGATGACATATTCATTCAATGATAATGAAAAAGTAGCTTTGATAGGAAAATGTGTTTTCTTCAAACGATAATCGAACATCTGATTAGCTGTTAAAATATCGATCAAAGGATGAACTGAAAATGTGAATTTACCTTCGTTATGATAAGTTATTCTTCTTGGTAATGAAAACATACCTGAGGAATTTTTTATCTCATAATCAAAAGGAATACAACCATATGCCATCAGACGCTTTCTATTATCAAGTCCAACTCTTATTGAAGTTATATCTTCTGATGTATCAAATCTACTTTTCGTTTCCTCTTTATATGTGAATAATCCAGTTTTAACATCAAAATTTCCTAACAAACAATAGCTTCTTGAATACAAATCAAGATTCTCACTTATCGAATATGCTCCACTTCTATTTTCCTTACAAACCGAACATGTGATCATCAAGTCATCATTTACACTTTCGATAATCTCACATATAGAAATAGAAGTAACACGATATTTACTCTCAGTAAATGGTGAAACATTCAAAAACTTCAATTCAGATTTTTCCTTATCAAAAAGGAAACTTGCAATACTTCTTACATTGTTTTTCAAACCAACCAAAACAATATATACTTGATTGTTAACTGGATGGATGAAACTTCCAATAGCCTCAACCGTCTCTTTGGCAAACCCTATTTCTTCGATGTCCTTTGTTCTTAATAGAATTTTCTTATCATGAGTGTTATCAAAGTTGTAACCATCATTTGAATACAAACAAAGAACACTAACTTCCTCAATAGCTTCCAGATCATGGATGTTTATATTGTTCTTATCTCTTTTGTTGTAGATATTAGCGATGTAAAAAAGGTAAATTTTATCATCTATAACAATTGAACAACAATCTTCAACTCCATCTTTATCCTCTTTTAAAGTTGGATAAACAGCATCGTTGAGATTTTTTGATATCACAGTATCTTTACTAACACCATGACCAACCACATAGAAATTCTCATCTTTGCCAAATGGTGAATGCAAATCAAAAAAATGATACTCTTTGTTCAAATAAGCAACCCCTGCAATTTTGATAAGATCATTTTTAATCAAGGTGTAATGACTGCGAGGTTTATACTGTTTCATACCACTGCTAGTTCCCATAAAAATACTCCTATTTAATGTTTTTATACAAATTTATCCTATTTAAAGCTTTCTCAATAGCGATCTTTGCTCTTTGTATATCAGCTTCACTTTGTAAAACTTTCAATTTTTCCTCATTGCGTTTGTAGGATTCCTCAGCACGTTTGATATCTATCTCCTGTTTTCTTTCAAAGGAATTGGCAAAAATATTCAAAACGTTATTTTCAAAGCTGACAACTCCACCATTTATAGTCAAATATTCAATATTATTATTTGCATGAATAACTTTACATATATGAATCTTCAAATTTCCGACAAAAAAGGCCATATTTGGAATGATGACAATCTCGCCATCATCCAAACCTAAGAATGTGTTTTTAACATCTTCAATAAAAAAATTTTTATCAGAAGATCTGATGATCAACTTGTAACTAGTTTGATTCATTCAATGCTTTCTCCTTAGCGATGACATCATCGATGTTTCCACAATACAAGAATGATTGTTCACTATAATTATCAAACTCACCATTTAAAATTCTTTCAAATGATTCAATAGTCTCTTTGATAGTCACATATTTACCTTTCATATTTGAAAATGATTGGGCCACGAAAAATGGTTGTGACAAAAAGTTTCTAACTCTTCTTGCTCTATTAACAATCACTTTATCCTCGTCGGAAAGTTCATCCATACCTAAAATAGCGATGATATCCTGCAAAGAATTATATTTTTGAAGTATTTGAACAACTCTCAATGCGACGTTGTAGTGTTTTTCACCAACAATAAGAGGATCAAGTACCTTAGAACTTGATTCAAGAGGATCAACAGCTGGGTAAATACCTAAGGAGGCTAGATTTCTTGAAAGGACGGTCTTACTATCCAAATGTGTGAATGTCGTACTTGGAGCTGGGTCTGAAATATCATCAGCAGGAACATATACTGCTTGAATTGAAGTGATACTGCCATCTTTGGTTGAAGTTATTCTCTCTTGAAGTTGTCCCATTTCTGTTGCTAAGGTTGGTTGATATCCAACAGCTGAAGGCATTCTTCCTAACAAACTTGAAACTTCACTTCCGGCTTGGGTGAAACGGAAGATATTATCGATGAAGAAAAGAACGTCATTATGCATGACATCTCTAAAGTACTCAGCCATTGTCAATCCGGACAAAGCAACTCTCATTCTTGCACCTGGCGGTTCATTCATCTGTCCGAAAACTAAAGCTGTTTTGGAAAGAACACCGGAATTTTTCATCTCAAAATAAAGATCATTACCTTCTCTTGAACGCTCACCAACACCGGCGAAGACTGAGATACCATCGTGTTTAGTTGCAATATTGTGAATAAGTTCCTGAATAAGAACTGTTTTACCAACACCAGCACCACCGAACAAGCCGACCTTTCCACCTTTCAAGTAAGGGCAGAGTAAATCAACAACCTTAATACCTGTCTCCAAAATTTCATAACTTGTAGTTAAATGGGAAAATTTAGGTGGCTGACGATGGATTGACATAGTCAATTTTTTATCGAAGTTATCACCAAGATTATCGATGGGTTCACCAACAACATTGAACATTCTTCCAAGCGTTTGCATACCAACTGGAACCTTAATAGGTTCTTCGGTATCGATAACTTCCATGTTTCTCACCAAACCATCGGTAGGACCCATACAAACACAACGGCAAACATCATCGCCAATATGTTGTAAAACTTCCAATGTGAGAGTCTTTTTATTCAAACTTACATGTAAACTTGTCAGAAGTTTGGGTAGTTTTTCTGAGAATAAACAATCGACAATAGGTCCAACTACTGAGACGATTAATCCTTTGTTCACTTTCTTATTTGCCATGTATTCACCCTCCTAATTCATCGAATTAACCACGATGTCCTGTATTTCCATAGTTATGTTTTCCTGACGTAATTTGTTGTACTGCAATTTAAGTTGTTTTGAGATATCTTCAGCGTTTTTAGTTGCATTATCCATCGCATTGCGTCGCATCGACTCTTCTGAAAGCAAACTTGAATATATGCATTTTGTCAAGATAGCTGATAAATACATCTCAAGTGTATTTTCTTTCACTTTCAATATACTCTCATAATGATATGGAAATTGCAAAATTTCCTTTTTTAATTCAACTTCACTTAAATCAAAAGGTAGCAATTTCAAAGATGTATTTTCAAAAACCAATGCATTTTTGAAATTTGTGTAAACAATGTGTATCTCTTTGTATTTGTTTTCTAAAAACAAATGTTTCAAATATATGAAGAACTTGTTGATCTCACTTCCATTAACTGAAACAAGAAAGCTTTGATAATCCTCAATTGCGTTTGGAAATTTATTCTTCCCTTTATTTCCAAAATATAAAACGTCACAGTTTTTATCTTGTGTAAGTTCTAAAGTGTATTTGTAAATAGAATTATTGTATGAACCACATAATCCAACATCGGAGAAAGTAACTATGTAAAGTTCTTTTTCACCTTTATTTGGTTTTGTTAAAGTGAGATTTTCAACATCATTAAGATCGATGACTTTTTTAAGAAGAGTTTGTACTTCCCTTTGATAATTACAAACATCATAAAAGCTTCTCTTCTTTCGGATCATCTTACTTGAAGAGACCATTTTCATCGCTTTTGTGATTTTCATAGTTGAATCGATGGATGAGATTCTCTTTCTTATCTTAGTCAATGAAGTAGACATTATCAATCCTCTTTAACTCTCAATGTGTAGTAGTCTTTGATTATCTTATTCAACTTATCAGAGAATTCTTCATCGAAATCTTTGTTCTTGATCAAATATTCGATCATATCTTTATGTTCAAGTTCAATATGACTGTAAAGATTATCGATAAATTGTTGAACTTCATCTAAATTCATATCATCAAGTAAATATGAATTTACACAAAACATCTCAATTACCATCTTATAAAATGGTAATGGTTCATATGGTTTTTGTTTCAAAATTTCAGTTATCAATTTACCGTGTTTCAAAGTTTTTGCAGTCTGTTTATCCAAATCACTACCGAAGGAAGCGAAAGCTTTAAGTTCATTGTAATTTGCTATTTCAATTTTCAATGATTTACTGACTTTCTTCATACATGGAAATTGACATGCCGAGCCAACACGGGATACTGATAAGCCAACGTCGATACTCGGACGGATATTTGAATTGAACATCTCAGTATCCAAAAATATCTGTCCATCGGTGATTGAGATGACATTTGTTGGGATATAGGCTGAAATATCACCATTTTGTGTTTCAATAATAGGTAAAGCGGTGATTGAACCACCTTTCAAATCATCCGATAAACGGCATGAACGTTCGAGTAATCTTGAATGAAGGTAGAAAACATCACCAGGATATGCCTCTCTTCCAACCGAACGTTTCAACAATAAACACAAAGTTCTGTAACTTACAGCATGTTTACTTAAATCATCATAAACAATCAAAACATCCTTACCTTGTTCCATCCACTCTTCAGCGATGGTGACACCTGCGTAAGGAGCTATATATTTTATTGGATCAAGTTCAGAACTTGGAGCATTGATGATTGTTGTGTAAGATAAACAATCGTGTTTTTTAAGTTGTTCAACAAGTCTAACAACACTTGAATCTTTCTGTCCGATTGCTACATAGATACAATAGCAATTTTTATTCTTCTGATTAATTATTGTATCGAGAGCTATCTGAGTTTTACCGGTTTGTCTATCACCTATTATCAACTCTCTTTGTCCACGTCCGATAGGTATCATCAAATCGATGATCTTTATACCTGTTTCCAAAGGAGTTGTGACACTTTTTCTCTCCATAACGCCATAGGCGACTCTTTCAATTGGACGGTATTTTTTATATTCAATCTTCTTTAATCCATCCATAGGATTACCTAATGGATCGATGACTCTTCCTAAAACTTCATCCCCGACAGGAACTTTAACAACCTCGTTTGTTCTTTTGACAATTTGATTTTCACAAACATTATTCTTACTTGAAAAAAGGACAATACCAACAGAATCCTCGTTGAGATTCATGACCATACCTTTTGTTTTATCTTCAAACTCAACCAACTCACCAAGCATACATTTATCAAGACCATAAACAGTACAAATACCATCTCCGACTGAAATGATCTTACCGACACTTGAAGTATCGGTTTTCTTGGAATAATTTATAATCTCCTCTTGCAATAATGAACTTGTCAGATTTTTCTTATTTTGTTCGGTCATACGTGATCTCCTTTATAAGATTCTCTTTAATTTTTTCAACTTGTGATAATAGTGTTCTGTCGTAAATTTTATTATCGATACAAACTTTGATTCCACCGATGATAGATTCATCAACGATGTTTTTCAAATTAACATCTTTTTTTAATTTAACAGAAAATGCTTTCTCTAATTTTTGCATTGTTCTCTCATTTAATTGAATGGTCGAATATACAATACCACTTGATCTATTGATATATGCATAAGCCAAAAGTCTGTACTGTGAGATGATTTTGTTTATTTTTAAAAAGTCGTTATTTTTCACAAGTAATTCGAAAAAAGTTGTGACATATTCGTATTTACTTTTGAAAACTATACTTATTATTTTCTTCTTTTGTTCGAACGTGTAAAAATAATTTGATAAATATCTAACTAAGTCATCGTTCACATTTTCAGTGTAAATTCTTTCAACTTCACTTAGATATTCTTTCACCAAATTTTGTTTAAAACTCAATTCATACAAACATTCAGCGTATTTATATATCAAATTATTCTTGTTCATTTGCTATTTCATCCACAAAGTTCTCGATAATTTTCTCGTTATCTTTTTTATCGATATTCTTATTCAAAATACTCTTGGAAGCTTCCATAGCGATATTGACAATCTCTTGTTTTTGCTCTTGCAATGCTTGCTCTTTCTCAATTTCTAATTGCTTGTCAAAATCGATTTTCCTTTTAGCTAATTCTTCTTTCAAAATAGCTTCCTGCTTCTCTTTTTCTAAAAGTGCATCTTTTTTAGCTTTATTGACAATCTCATCTGCTTGTTTTGAAGCTTGTTTGATCTTTTTGTTAGATTCAGAAAGATTATCCTCAGCTTCAGATTTCAACTTCTTAGCATCACTTAGAGTATTGTTGACATACTCCTTTCTTTTTTGGATAGCTTTTTTAATAGGTTTATATGCCAAAAAAATCACAAGCAAAATCATGACTATAAAAGCCAATAATTGTGTGACAAATATCCAGATGTTATCCGGGAACAATTTGCTCACAATATCATCTTTATCGATGATGCTTGTGGAGCTATCCGCAAGAAATTTAAAAAGTATCATCCTTATAATACCAAGCAAAGAATACCAATAACTAATCCGTAAATACCGGTTGTCTCATCCAAAGCACAAGCCAAGATCATGTTGATTCTCAATTTAGAATACATGTCTGGGTTTCTGGACATACCATCCAAGGCCTTGGCACAGATCATACCTTCACCAATACCGGAACCAAGACCAGTTAATACAGCGATTGCTGCACCAATATACTTCAAACCATCCATAAATAAACCTCCTTAAATAGTTTCTTGTTTCGATAGTTTAATCATCTCTTCTTCATCTTCAGGATCCTCTTGAGAAATCCAAATCATGGACAATATCGCAAAGACCAATGTTTGTATCATTCCTGAAAATAAATCAAAATACAGATGAAGGAAAGGTGTGATTAAAGGTGAGACAAAAATCTGACCTACCCCTCCTCCGAACATCATAGAGGACAATGCTCTTGTAAAATAATAAACGATTGTCATAAACGTATAACCGGCTAAAGCATTTCCAAACAATCTTAATGTCAAACTTAACAAAGGACTCCACATTGACAATAAGTTAATTGGGAAAAACACGAACATCGGTTCAAAATATCTTTTGAAATATCTGAATTTGTTAGCTTTGATTGCAGTGAAATGAATCAAAACAAATGTGCAGGTTGCCATACTCAAAGGAACAACTAAACTCACCAAAGGATTCGGCAAACCGCTTACACCGATAATAAATGAAAACATCATATACATAATTAATCCGAAGAAGTATCCGGTGTAAAAACTGTATTTTTTGCCCATGATCTCAACAATGAAATTTTCAAGTTTCTCAATGGCAGTTTCTAATAAGAGTTTGATTCCTTTTCTTTCGGCTAATGGATCATCTTTTATGTACATCAATCTGATGATAACAGCAATCAAAACTATCAAACCCATGATGAAAAATGACATCCATATTTCACCTGTGATTCCATTGATAAAACCCTCCCATGAACAATCGAAAAAATTAGAAAAATCCATCTTTATTTTTCCTCCTGTTCACTATCTTGAGTCTTGTCAGCTTCTGTTTTATCTAAAGTTTCAACTGTCTTTTCTTTTTTCTGTTCATCTATCTTTCTTTGTTTTTCTTCAACAGTCAATCTGACATTCTCAGAAACTCCAAGTGTTGCTGTCATGCATAAATATGGAACACCACAACTTAAAATAGACAAATAGTAATAATTTGATTTATCGCCTATGGTGAAATAGATAACTAAAAATGACAATACGAAGAATATCGCCATAAGTACAAATCTTAAAAAATATGTTGAAACACCCAACATCGGTCTTCCCTTTTTCTCACTTTTAGGGTTCGGAGCGATGTTATCTGCAAAATAAACAAGCAAGAACATATTTATATAAGCACCAACTGTTCCTAATAAAGCCGATGTGACAACATAGTAATTATTCCATATTAAACCTATTAAACATAAACAACAGACAATCAAACTCATTGACATATAAATCGCTGTCAATTTCAATAAATATCTCGTTTTTAATTTCATGATTTAATTCCTAACAATTATTGATTTAATTATAAAATATGTAATATTTAATTAATATTAAAAAACATAGTTAGAATAAACATTTAACGAAAGTTGATTTAACAAATTTAATTTCTTTAGATGTTTTTTCTTTGAATCAGTGTAATTTATTAAAAATTTACATCATTTTATTAAAATTTGAAATCTCATATAATACTAAATACTATGAAATGTGTCTTAACATCTGCTGTTTGTAATAATGGTATTATTGATGCCAATAAATCACAAATTATCAATGCTATTTTGGAATTTAAAGACAAAGCCGATCTTATTTTATTTGGTGAAGCTTATTTACAAGGATTCTACTCTTTATCTTTCAACTTTGAAGATGATGTAAAAGTTGCTTTACCTTTGGATAGTTCTCATATTAAAAAAATTCAAGAACAAGCCAAACAATGTAATATAGCAGTAAGCTTCGGATTTTTCGAATTATTTGAAAATTCAATATACAGCTCTCAAATATTCATCGATAAAAACGGTGAGATATTGAATATTTACAGAAGAATTTCAAGCTCCTGGAAAGAAAAGTACGCCGATGAGCATTATAAAGAAGGAAAAAATTTCGAACTGTTCAATTTCATGGATTTGAAAGTTGCAACATGTCTATGTGGGGATCTTTGGTTTGATGAGAATCTTTATAGTATCAAAAAATTGAATCCTGATTTAATCTTGTGGCCAGTGTATGTTGATTTTTCAAAAAAATGTTGGAATGATATTGAAAAATACATGTACGCAATAAGAACAAAAACACTTGAAGGCAAAATTTTACTATCTAACTATTCTATTTTAGAAATCTCAGATAAACCTTATCTTAAAGGTGGTGCTACCTATTTTTACAAAGGAAAAATATTAGAAGAAATAGAAGCTGGTAAAGAAGGCTTTTTAAAAGTTGAAATATAACAAATAATTTGAAGGAAAATCAAAAAAATATAGTGTTGAATTCACTAAACAAAAATGATAAACTTAATTAGTCTTTTTGATTAAAGGAATAATTTGGAGGTATAAAATATGTCTCGTTATTGTGATTTAACAGGTGTCGGTCCATTAACTGGAAATAACAGATCTCACTCTTTGAGAGCTACTCGCCGTAGATGGAACGTCAACTTACACAAAGTTAAAATGGAAATCAACGGTAGAAAAGTTACACTTAAAGTTTCTGCTAGAGGTTTACGCAGCTTAAGAAAGCAAATCGAAAACATGCAAGCTAAGAACCATGCTTGTGAATGCTGCAACCATGAGCATACACAAGAGCAAGTTGCTGCTTAATAATTTCTAATTATTATTTGAATTTTACCATTAAAAAAATTAGCCGCGAAGGCTAATTTTTTTTAAACAGTTAATTTAATTATTGTATTTATTACAAACAAGACTGAATTCAAAGCGAGATTCAATATAGCAGCCCATTCAGTTATAGCTAAAAAATTATATTTTTTTCTAACATAGTAAGTTGTGCCATCAACTTCTGTTTTATCCTGTTTAGTCCATTCTTTAACTTTCGGATTCAATAAACTCAATGTTAATAAAATACCTAAAATTCCAAAAATAATACCAACACCTAAATGGATTGAATATCCACTAAGATATATCAATCCTGAATAATAAATTGAATATACCATTATGATAATATCCAAAAGAATCATGGATATTATAAATAGTGTTGAAAATATAATATGTTTTTTAGCATACAACATTCCATAACCAAAACTTAAAAATGCTGTTACACAAACTATAACATTCAAAATAAGAATGATTATTCCAAGATAGTTGAACGATGAATTTGATGGATCTGAGATAAGACTGACACTTAATACAACAGAAGCCGAAAGATAAAATATCAATCCAAATACAAAAGAATATGAAGATAAAATCTTAGAATTGTTAGTCAACAAAGATGGAACTTCACAAGGAAATGTATTGAAGATAGAATTACGTTTTTGCAAATTAGCTTCTTTTTTTAAACTCGCATTTGTATATAAGATGAAACTTGTCAAGAAAAAAGTACCAATTAAAAAGATGCAAATCAAAATAACGTAAATTGGCATTCCTAAATTAAAGACAAATAACGAATTCATAGATCTCTCTCCTTACTATAAAGCGATATCTGTTTCTTCTTTATTATAATCTTTTACGATACTATTAACTCTCTCCTCAATCTCTTCAGAGTCATTGGCGAATAAATAACTGCCACAAACAAGCAATCTCGCACCAGCTTCTATACATAATTTACTTGTTTTATCATTGATTCCACCATCAACTTGAATCAACAAATCTAGATTTTTCTCATCGATAATCTGTTTTATTCTCTTGATTCTTTCAACAGCATCCATGTTAAATTTTTGACCACCCATACCAGGTTCAACACTCATAACCAAGACATAATCAAAAAGATGCAAGCAATCTTCCAAAAGTTCCATAGATGTTGACGGATTGATGGCAATACCTAACATAGCTTCTGGATATTCGAACCATAATGATTGAACATATTTGGAAACTTCCTTTTCATCTTTAAAACATTCTATATGACAGGAGACCATCTTACATCCCATATTTAAGAAATTCAAAGCATGTTTAAATGGATTTTTAACCATCAAATGCACATCTTCAATCATCCCTTGTTTATGAATTTGAGGGAAAATAGATTCTCCAAATGAAATATTTTTAACAAATCTACCATCCATAACATCGTAATGCAATATTTCAAGTTCGGCATCTTTCATTCGTTCGAACTCGTTTTCCAAATTCATAAAATTGCATGCTAATAAACTCGGTAGTACCTTAACTCTCTCATTTTCTTTGAACAGATCTATTTCCATTTTTTGTTCTCCTTAACTTCACTTAATATCTTTAAATAATTTTCATAATGTAATTTATATATTTCATCTTTAGAAAACTCATCTTTTATTTTACAAATTTTCGCATCACAAGTTAAATGTAAACAATCTCTGAACTTGCAATAATGAAGATATTTATGAAAACCAGGAAAATTCGTAGCGATCGTCTGCTTATCAAATTCCAATTCAAAACTGGAAAATCCTGGGGTATCAGCGATAAATCCATCGAAAAATTTTCTGAAAATTACTTTCTTAGTGATATGTTTTCCTCGATTTAAATTCTTCATATCGTAAGAACCTTCTGTGAAATTAAGATCATTTGAAAATGTGTTGAGCAAACTGCTTTTTCCAACTCCAGTTTGACCCATGACACATATTGTTTTATTTTTTATATATTTAATCAATTCTTCTTTTGAATGTTCGTTTTTATTCGAAGTTAAAAATACTTTGTATCCGATACTTTCGTAATATTCAACTTGTTTTTTGAAATTTTGTTCTTCATCACAAGTTAACAAATCTATCTTTGTAAAAACCACAATTGGTTCAACATTTGAAACATTGACTGTCAGCAAGAATTTGTCAATAAGATAAGTTGAATAATTGGGTTCTTTAACAGACATTAAAATAAGTACAGAATCAATATTAGCAATTCTCGGTCTTAACAAAAAGTTTTTTCTTTCAACGACATCATTTATATTATTTTGATCATCAAGTGTTACAATATCTCCAATTAAAATATTGCCTTTTTTATAAACGACACTTTTCCTTATTTTAGCGAGTGTAGTCTCTTTTGTATCAAGGTTACAAACAACATAACCATCAGAAAGAGAATCTACAATTTTATATAAAGTATCACTTTGTATCATCTTTTTTCTTTTTTCTTGAGAATAATCTTTGGAACCAATTCATACGTTTCTTGATCAAATCAGGATTCAAAATGATCTTGCCGATATCCTCTCTCATCGAATAAACTGATTTGTAACGTTCAAGAGGATTTTTCATCGTAGCCTTGAATATAATCTTCTCAATACAAATTGGAGTTTTGGAGTTGTATTTTCTCGGGCTTGGAAATTTCTCTTTGATGTGTTTTAAAGCGACCATAACAGCAGAATCATCATCGAAAGGTACTCTACCTGTTATAAGTTCAAAAAATGTAACACCAAGTGAATAGATATCAGATTGAGGAGTTGCAACATTTCCTTGTGAAATTTCCGGAGCTAAATAGTGAACACTACCGACAACGACCTCACTTCTTGTAACATGTGATGCATTTGCAAAAGTAGCAATACCAAAATCACCCAACTTCACTGTACCATCTGAAACAATATATACATTCTGAGGTTTGATATCACGATGAATAACACCATGTTGATGTGCAAATAATACTGCACTGCAAAGTTGAAACATGATATCACAAGCTTCCAAAAATGAGAATTTACCTCTTATTGTTAAAATTTCACGCAAAGTTTTACCTTTGATAAATTCATTGACCATATATGGTCGACCTTTGTAAGTACCCAATGTGATAACTTTGACAATATTCGGATGATTTAAAGATGCTGCAGCTCTGGCTTCCCTTTCAAAACGGGTCAAGTTAACAGGGTTACGCATGGTATCCTCTTTGATAATTTTCAAGGCGACATCTTTATCAGAGATAAGATCGTAGGCTTTGTAAACAATCGCCATTCCACCTTCACCAAGAACTTTATCAAGGCGATATCTTTCATCAATTACTTCTTTAAGTTCCATCAATAGACCTCCAACAAGCTAACACCGATGTTATCTTTTCCACCGTTGTCATTTGCTTTTTGTATGAGTTTTTCAACCTTCTCTTTTATTGTGAACATATCATTTTTTATAATTTCAACTATATCATCATCTTTGACCATATTATACAGACCATCTGTACATAAGAATAGATATTTATAATTGTTCTCGATTCTATATATAGTAGGTGAAACAACCTCTCTTAAACCTATCGCTTGGGTCAAAGCGAATTTTTCAGACTCTTTCAAATAAATAGTTCTTGTGTAATTTCTATTTTTATCTTTGATACAAGTGATGACATTATCATCTTTTGTAAGTTGAATAAATTCATCATCATAATCGATTATGTAACAACGTGAATCACCGATATTCACAATATAAGTTACATCTTTTAAGACAATTGCAAAAACCAAGGTCGTACCCATACCTGAGTACTTATCATTGTTCATTCCCAATGTATATATGCTGTTATTTGTCTCTTTAACAATGTATTTTAAATATTTAACAATTTTATTATGACTTTTTAAATTGTCTTCTGAGCATTCATTTAAAAGGTTCATAAGTTTGTTCATGCACATCACTGAAGCCACATCACCTTTTTTATGACCTCCGATACCATCACAACAAACTAACAATGAAAAGAAAGGATAAACTGAACAAGTAGCACAATCCTCATTGTTCTTTCTGCATTTACCAATATCGGTCAAAGCAGCCATCTTTGTTCCCATATTTACTTTTTATATCTGGCACGAAGTTGACCACAAGCAGCATCAATATCGCTACCAAATTCCTTTCTTATAGTCGCTTTTATTCCCATCTCATTAAGATAGTCACGGAAGGCAAAAATTCTGTTGTTACTAGCTCTTTTAAATGAGTTTTCACAAACTTCATTGTAAGGTATCAAATTGACATATCCAAAAGTAGGTTTTATAAGTTCAACCAATTGCTTTGCACAATCTAAAGTTGAATTTTCTTCAAGCATTATATATTCATATGTGACTCTACGCCCGTTTTCTGAATCGTTATATTCTTTTATAGCACTTATTAATTCTTTCAAAGAATATTTATGATTGATAGGCATCAACTTATCACGAAGTTCATCATTTGGAGCGTGTAAACTTATAGCAAGATTAACTTGAAGTTTCTCCTGTTTGAATCTTTTGATACCTTCAACTAAACCACAGGTGGAAATTGAAATATGTCTTGCTCCCATATCAATACCATACGGACAATTTAAAATTTTGACAAAGTCCAAAACATTATCGTAATTATCAAAAGGTTCTCCCGTTCCCATAACAACGCAATGTGTCAAATGTGCATTCTCGTCTTTTTCTACTTCTTTTTTCAATATCTCATCGATAACCAAAAATTGTCCAACCATCTCGCCACTTTGTAAATTACGAATTTTTTTCAATAATCCTGAAGCACAGAACTTACAGCCCATTAAACAACCAACTTGTGAAGAAACGCAAACGGAGTCACCATAGTTGTAACGCATCAAAACTGTTTCAACAAGTTGACCATCTGAAAATTTAACCAAAGCTTTAACAGTGTTATCAACTGATATTTTTTTGTATTCAACTGTCGGTAAAACAATACTGTAATTCTCTTTTAAAACTTCACGAAAAGAAAGAGCGATATCTGACATCTTATCGAAATCAAAAACTCTCTTTTTATAAATCCATGTGAAAATTTGACGAGCACGAAATGGTTTTTGATTGTACAAAGCCATCTCTTGTTCGAGTTTTTCAAGCGTAAAATCTAAAAGATTCTTCTTGTTTTCCATCTACTATTTGGCATTCCTTTTCATAATTGCATAGTAAATTCCATCACAATCATATTCATATGGAAGGATGAGTTTCTCTTTTATCAAAGTTAAATCTTTGTATTTTTCCAAAAGTTTCTTGATTACATTCTTTGTTTCAAACTCGAAAAATGATTTGGTCATATAAACCAAACGTCCGTTATCTTTAACCAAGTTGTATCCTTCATCGAGAGTTTTGTAGATGTTTTGCAAATTTTCCTCTTGAAGTTTGCTCAAATCAAGATTGAGCAAAACTTCCTTACGGCGTTTCATCATACCGATTGAAGAGTTGTCCAAATTGACAAACACGACATCTTTGGATTGTCTTTCAACATCTGCTTCTAAATGTGATATATCTTTAAGTAAAATTGACTCAACATCAATACCAAGTCGGTTATACAAACTTTTTGAACGTGATAAATCGACATCTCTTAAGAAAACCGCTGTCATTTTTCCTACATTCTTACTGGCAAAAATCTTCAAGTAACTTGTAATATTGCCTGTAGTTGCAGTCATCAAAATAACATCATCAAACGGATGGTACTTAATATCATCCAAAACTTTAGCAACAGATAAATCCAATGGGAAAATCTTACCTTGTTTTAAATCTTCCATTTGACTTGCTCTTATTGGTTGCTCAAGTTGAATCATCGCTAAGTCCTGAAGCAATTCATTTTTATTCTTTATCAAAACAAAACGTGGATCATTCTCATAATCCTGAATCTTAGCTTTTATCGTATTGATAGCAAAATATGGCTTTGTCTGATCTTTAGCCATCAAAAGTTTCTTCACAACATCAGGGGTGAAAACTCTTTTGATGTATCTTATCAAATTGATAGGATAGTTGTAATAAATACTGAGTCTTCTATTTAAACTCAACTCATTGGAAATAAGTTTTTCTTGAGAAATAAGATTATAAAAATCCTGTTTCACTTGACGGTTGATTGAATCGTTGTAGTAACTTTGGAACAGAATGTTCTCATATTCTTTCAAAGTTATGTTCTTTTTCAAATATCTTTTTAGAATGAGAATTGAACAAAGTAGGAAATAGGATAAATTCTTCTCCTGCAAATTTAAATTAACTTCTAAAACATAATCTATGTAAGCAAAGTGGTTCAAATATGTATATACAATTTTATATATCAAGTCTTTGTCATTTTTAGAGATGTTGTAAATTTGGAAACATTCAGATATCGCATCTTTTGTTTTATAGTTCTTATTTTGTATCAAATTAAGTATATTGGCAACAATATCATAAATAGACATACAAAAACCTCCTTATACTTTATTTTACATAATAAATATAAATATTAATTTATATTTAACTAAAAAAGATGATAAAAACTTTGTTTTATCAAGTTTTTAAGATATTTTTTTGATGAATTTGCAAGGATTTCCTGCACACAAACTATTCCCAGGCATATCTTTTGTAACAACTGAATTAGCTCCTATTGTTGTATTTTTTCCAATCTTTACACCTGGGCAAATTACGACATTTGAGCAAATCCAACAATTTTCCTCAATAGTTATTTCACCGCCGTATTCCATACAGTGAATTTTGTTATTTTCTTTTATGAATCTTTTTTCACTATTCAAAGGATGCAAAGCACCTGCAAGAGTGACATTTGGTCCAAACATGACATTATCTTTGATTGTAACTTTGCAAATATCCAAACATGTGAAATTATAATTGGCATAAACATTACTGCCAAGTTCCATATTAATCCCGTAATCAATATGAATTGGGCCTTGGAAATAGCAATTGTCCTTTTGATTAGGAATCAATTGTTTCAACAATTCTGCTTTTATAGAATTGTCATAATTACTCAATTGATTGTATTTTGTACAAAGTAAATTAGCTTTGTTTCTAAGGTTAACTAAATATTCATCCGAGGAATCATAAATTTGCCCGGACACCATCTTTTCAAACTCAGTCATTTTTACTTATGATGTTTACAATCGCAATCACAATCCTCATGTGGATGATGGAGATGATGGTGGTGATGATGTTCATGGCAATCACAATCATCGTCACATTCATCGCCTTCACAAAATTCAGTAACTGCTTTGTTACGATAATTGTTAAAAGGATCTGTGGAAAGATGTTTTTCTTTCTTTTTATCGATCAATGATTTTGTCTGATTGATCATATCCATTATTTCATCATCTGAAAGTTCTTTTTCTTCCTCGGTTATCTCCTCTTCAATCTCGATTGGAGCAACTGTATTTCTCTCGGTTAAATATTGAGGATATCTGTCATCAATTGAAAGAACTTCCTTTTGATAAATTGTATATGAGATTCGAGCGTGAACTGCTAAATCTTTGAGAGCTTTTTTCATATATTCGAAAGCTTCATTCATATACTTCTCTTGTTCTTTTGCAATTGAAAACTCAACATCGATGAAAAATGATGTTTGTTCATGACCTTCATGGATGAAGAAAGAATCATAAGCAACAAAATTGAGTTCTTTTTCATCACACTTGAAAATTCTCACTAAATCTTCATGCCATTTTTTGGAAAATTCTTGAATATAATATGGTTCATAACCGGAAATTTTTACTAAAATCATCATTACACCTCATTAAAATAACTCTAAATATTATAAATAATATTTAATTTTTAGATTGATTTTTGTTTTAGTTTTCAATTGGATCAACGTCTATCGAAAAATCGATTTGACTATCCAAATTTAAATCATAAATTTCTCTTATTGCTTGTTCAATCAAACCTCTAGAACGATATTTTATAAGAATCTCGAGAAGATAAACATTGTTGATTTTGAAATGATATGGTTGTGTTGGACCATAGATATTCGATTTATCACCTATCTTAACTTTTAAATGATTTTTGATTTTTAACGATGCATCAACCAACTTATCGTGATTTGTTGATTTTATCGTAACTTTAATTTGATACACGTAAGGAGGATTGAGTGTCAATTTTCTAAGATTCATTTCATAATTATAAAAGGAGTTATAGTCCTCATTTAAAGCAAAATTCAAGACTGGATTCTCTGGTTGATATGTTTGTATCAAGCACTCACCTAAATCCCCAAATCTTCCAACTCTTCCAAAAAACTGCATCAAAAGATCAAAGCATAATTCGTTGGCATTATAACAAGGGATTGAGAAAAGAAAATCAGTATCTAAGGAAACTACCAATTTGCAATTTTTAAAATTGTGACCTTTTGCTATCAATTCAGTACCTATCAAAATATCTGCTTCATTATTCGAAAATTGATTTATAACATCCAGTTTTTCATTTTTCTTATTTAAATCGGAATCAAGTCTTAACAATCTGTATTTTGGTCTTATAAGTTTCAGTGTATCGAGAACTTTCTGTGTTCCATATCCGTATTTGCGGAAATTATGTTCATGGCAGTTTGAACACTCCAATTCATCATAACTTATCTTATAATCACAGCAATTACACTTACACATATTTGTGTTTTGATAATAGACTAAAGATTGTGAGCAATTTGGACATTTTACGATTCTATTGCACTTATCACATTGAATAATCGTATTGTATGCTCTTCTATTTAACAATATTAAAACTTGTTTGTTATTTTTAACAACTTTATCTATATAATCTAAAGTTGTTTTACCGAATATAACTTGATCTAAAACGATCTCGTCACCTTTAGACATATCTACTAAATGTGAAAATCGTTTTGATTCATCATTGTATTTGTTCTTTAATTCATAGTAATCATACAAACCTTTTTTAGCACGAGCTAAATCCTCTACAAGAGGTGTTGCACTAGCTAAAACAATCTTGCAGTTGGACAATTCATTTAAAAATTGACTAACTTTGAATGCGTGATATGAAGGCATCGATTCGTTTTTATAGGCGTAGACGGAATGTTCTTCATCAATTATTATGTGTCCAAGATTATTCACAGGTGAAAACAAAGCACTTCTAGCTCCAATGATAACAACTTTCTGTTTTCTTTTAATCTCAGAATAGAATTTGAATCTTGTTGAATTGGTTAAATTTGAATGAATTATATAAAGATCATCTTGGAAGATACTTCTAAGTTTATTTGACAATTCTTCGGTTAAAACTATCTCCGGGACTAAAATTAATGTTGATTTATCATTTTTATAATTATCATATGCTAAATGAATGAAGATTTCTGATTTGCCAGAACCTGTTACACCATGCAATAAAAACACATCTTTTGAAGTGTTTTTGATCTTTTCAAAAGCTGTTTGTTGTTCAGAATTTAAATTGCTCAAATTGTAGTCTGTTGAATTGAAACTATCATATAAAATCTGTTCTTTTTTAATAAATAAAATACCCTTTGAAAGTAATTTTTCCAAAGACTTTTTGGCTGAAATACTTGATTTATTTAAAAATCCTGCTTCTTTTATTTTATTTATCAATCTTTTCTCATCTTCAGATAAACTTGCATAATCTAAATTTACATTTTCATTTAAATATACTTTTTCTATAAATCTACCCTTTGACTTATTAAGTGCGTTCAACTTCAATGAATAATGAGGTGGTAATATTGTATCTAAAACTAAATTTAAAGGGGTGAAATAGTACTCAGACATCTTCAATGCAAGTTTATACAAACAATCGTTAACTATAGGATCTTCATCGACAACTTCAAGAATTTCTTTTATCTTAAACTCTTTCTTTTTGGAATATTCCTCCAAACTTATATCGAGTTTTGTGCAATTTGTAACAAATCCAATATCCGCTTTGTTTTTGTTTTTTGAGCCAAATAAAACTTTAACCCTCACACCATTTTGCAAAGGATTTGTTGAAAAATATGCATACTCAAAAGTTCTGGTGAATGATTTTACATTTCTATTGATAAGAACTTCAAGAATATATAAATTAACCATCAATTTCTTTTTGTTTATTTCTTATTATATTTTGTATCTCACGACTGGCTTGGTAAATATCATCATTGACAACGACATAATCGTAATTATCTTTTTCGGATAACTCGTGACGGGCTTTATTTAATCTTTCTTGTATTGTTTGTTCATCCTCAGTGTGACGATTTCTTATTCTGTTTTCCAACTCTTGTATAGATGGTGGAACCAAAAATATCGTGACAAGATTTTTACCTTTGTATTTTTCCATGACTTGTTTAGCACCATTGATCTCGATTTCAAGAAAAACGTTCTTACCTTCTTTCAACAAGTTCAAAACGTAATCTTTAGGAGTTCCATAGTAGTTACCGACAAATTGAGCATACTCTAAAAAACCATCATTGTGTATCATTTCTTCAAATTTAGCTTTATTGACGAAAAAATAATCTTTTCCATCAACTTCCATCTCACGTGGTTTACGTGTAGTCATGGATATAGAATAAACCATATTAAGAGTGATGTCAGACATGACAAGTCTTCTAATCGTACCTTTTCCAACACCGGATGGACCTGATAAAACAATCAACAAACCATTTTTTGCCATCATCAACCTCTTATAATAATTAAACATTATAGTATGTGTTTGTAAAACTTTCAATTTTCTTCACATTAATTGTTATTTATCATATTTAATGCAAAACTAAGCACTTAAAAATTTTTTAAAATGATAATGCTGTTTTTTGACTTC
>CALVKB010000014.1 GCA_944332485.1 uncultured Bacilli bacterium
AATTCGTGCTTTTTTGCATGTGTTGTTTTTTCAATTTTTTAAGTGCTTAGTTTTGCATTAAATATGATAAATAACTAAATTTACAACTATTCTATACCCTGTTTGATGCTATCTGCAATCTGCAAATATTCCTTATCTTCAATTTGATATGGTGAAAATTCAAGCATCTTTCTTTTATCAGAAGAGTATCTTGGGATTATATGAACGTGAAAATGTTTGATAGTTTGACCAGCACATTCGTTGCAGTTATTCAAAATATTGAAACCATCAGCTCCAAGTGTTGTCACCATTGAATGAGCTATTTTTTGACAAACTAAGAATACATGGGATAACAAATTTGGTGGACAACATAATATGTTTTCAAAATGTTCCTTAGTGATAACTAAAGTGTGTCCTTTGGAAGTCGGGGAATTGTCCAAGAATGCTAAAACAAATTCATCCTCATATACTACATTAGTAGGTATTTCATGATTTGCAAGTTTGCAAAAAATACAATTTCTATCTGTTTTTTTCATCTTATTTTCCTCCATTATTTATATTTTATGGCAATTTGAAAAATTAATCTAAAATAACGTAATCATTTACAGCAGCATCGATCAAACGCTCCATCTGCTCTTTGTTATTTTTATTGGAAATTTTAGGAAGATTATGAATATCGAAGAAATCTTTCGATACAATCTCATAGCAAGATTCGCTAAATTTAGAAGTAGGTTTCACCAAATAGGTCAAAATGTACTCAGGAGTTGATGACATCTTTAAATTTTTATATCTATCTGACACTCCGACGATCCTCACTATCTCGCATTCACAACCAGCTTCCTCTCTGACTTCCTTTTTTATTGATTCAACTGGAGTTAATCCGATCTCCGACCAACCTCCTGGGAATGAGTAACCTAAATCAAGTTTCTCCTGAACTAACAAAACTTTTGTTTTGTCCTCATTTAAAATGATGGCTCTCACCGAGACATTGGGTGTTGGATAAACATCTCTTTTGAAAAAATTGTCATATTCAAAATTTACATCATCGACTTTCTCTATGAATTTTTTTGTCAATTTTTGCAAACTATCATAATTGTCCAAAGCGTATGGATCTTTTGAATATTTCAAGCCAACTTTGCATATCTCTTCAACTTTCAAAAGATACACAACAAAATCTAATTTAAGCATTTTTATAAAACAACCTCACTTTTTGTAAATAAAATTTTTCTGCAAAATTTCTTCCATATATTCGATCACTTCTTCATCAAAGTAATCCAAACTTTCGATCTTCTCATCCTGCATTTCATTTATTATTTCCAAAACAGTTTCTTTAGCTTCTTCCATCGTGTCGAAGCTTATTTCATTATCTTTTAGAAAATTCAAACATACTTGCATTGTGAAGTACATATCATCAAGCGTCATAAAATTTCCTCCTTTGTAAAAAACCGGTTTAAGACCGGTTTTTGAATAAATAAATAATTATTAATCTTCGTAAGTTTCTTCTTCAAACAAAGCAGGGTAGGTTGTCTTCATATACTCGTAGAAACTCTCATTAGTAAACTCAATATCGAGATCCTTCAAAAAGTAAACAACTGAATCTGTTCTATATGAAGATTGATCAACCATCAAATAACTGACTTCCTTGACCAAACGTTTCTTGTAGGCAAGTTGTTCTTCTGTATCATCGCTATTCTTAGCAAGAACACCAGTTGTAACAACTTCGTTAATTTGAACCAAATAATAAGCAGTTGTTGATGAATCATAGAAGATAACTTGACGATTATCACCATCATTTTGACCTTCAGGTGTGGTTAACAAACGAAGACCACCGATGTATGTTGTGACATCCTTCTTGGTGACATCGGATGTTGTATTGTAGTTTGATGAGAAAATACGTGTCTTGATGGCATCAGGAATATCGCTGATTCCTGTTGAACTTAAATACATACCATCGATGAAGTTATTCTGTTGTTGCAATGCGTATTTTTTATTTTGAACACCGACATCGATTGAGTAGGTCATGTTATTTGTGTAATCGGAGAACAATGTTGAATCAATCTCATCATCCGGAAGTGGAACATAATGACCATCTTCAAATGTTGCAATCTTAGCAACATCTTTTTCAATATCACTTAATAATGTGATCTTCTTAAGTTCAGGGTGTAAGGTGAAGAATTCACTGACACCTGTACTTTGTTCATTACCTTTGTAAGCTTCTGATAAAACATTCATGTCTTGAGTATAAGCGTATTTTTGTTTTTCAGTTTCATCTTCGGTTGAACCATACAAACGAAGATCATCCAAATAAGCGTTGATGAATTTCAAAGCGTTACCGACATTTTCGTTCTTACCATCGACCAATTTTACAATTGAGACGTCTCTGGCAGCGGTTGTACCTATAGATGTGTAACTATCCAAGTACAAATATTCAGTGACCATCTGATTTCTTATAATATCTGGTCTTATTTGATTGTTGATGTAGTTTGTATAATCACAGGTGAAAACTTCATCATATTTTGAATTGTTATTTATGACTGTTTCTTTGGAAAAATCACAAGTTGATGTATCAATATTGTACAAACTCTTGTTCAATTCCATAACAAACTTCTCTTCATCGAAAAGATAATCTGTGTCATAAGTACCGCTTCTAACTTTGGAAAGCATAGCTTCTTCTTCTTTTTGTTTGATTTCCTCTTCAGTTAAGGCGGTGTAACCGATCAAATCTTTACCGTTTCCAATTTTCTCTTCAGTGACATTCAAAAGCAATTTTTTCAATGTCTTGTCATTGGCATCAGTGATATTCTCATAGTACTCTTTCAAAGTGTTGTAATAAATATCGCTGAGAGTTATTTGATCACCTTCGACGGTGACGATTGTATCGGTTTGATTGGAAGGAAGATTCACATCGTATGAATCGTTTCCACAGGAGGTCAATGACATGGTTGCTATCAAACCTAAAACAAGCAAACCTCTATTTTTCTTTTTACTTAGAAACATCACAGACACCTCCTTTAACAATAGTGTTGGTCTTGAATTGATTTATACATTCATTTGGAAGAATTCTATTTGATAATGATTGCTGTAAATCAACCAATTGAAGGTAAGATTTCCAAGAATCTTGCAAACTTCTCTCTTGAGTGAAGTTGGAATCAAGAATAGCAGCAGCGATATATTTTTCAACTAAAGCATCAACATCCTCTGGGATAACTGCACCTTTGGAAACTGCTGTTTGTTTGTTGGTGCTGTATTTCTTGAATTCAAGATTTGAACCATAAGTATCTTTCAAAGCAGTTCTGACAGCTTCAGCTAATGTGTTGTAGTATTTGCTCTCTGTTGCTGTGATGGAAGTTATCAAACTTGGGTTGTAGATGGTCTTATCATCGATACTTAATGATGGTATTGTCAAATTGAAGTAATCATTTCTAACAGCGGCAACCTTCTCTTGATCTGTTGTTAAACCTTCAAACAAAGTTGTGTAATCATAACTATCTGTTGGAGATTTAGGAGTGGTAACTTGAGTTTCAACTGACTCAAATGGATCGAAGTTAGCAACGATAAAGTGAACTCCTTCATAACCAGAATCACCGCTTGAACCAGCACGTGTGACCAAAATTGGATGACCATTCTCATCAGTTAAGATCTTCTTGTTACCAATTTGCGTGACGCCAGTGGTCTTTTCACTTGCACTTTCATAATCACCATATTGAATCAAATTGATGTTCAAATCTGCAAATTTACTTTCACTTATTGTTCCATCAGAAAGTGCTTGTTGAGTCAAGCTATTTTCATCATCAAGATAGATGTATGAGATGCTACGATTGTTGAAGTAATGGTTGAAAATGATATTTCTTGGGTAATTGACTTCACTAGCTTCTTCAACTGTCTTATTATCATCTGATTTAATAGTAGATGCATAATTAGCTAATTCAATAGCAGCACTGACAGGAATACCATAAGCAGATGGAGTATCAGCAGTTATTCCTGTACCGAAATCGGATTGTCTATTGACATTACCGATGACACTTTCAACATCCAAGATACCTTTGGAATTCTCTTTAGTTGGCATATTAGTTCTTTCAACGAGGTTTGTTTTATCACTGGACATCGCTGAATCTGTAACTTTGCTGTTGAATAAATAATCTTGAGCATACAAACCTAATTTGTACTCGTTGACAAAGGATGTAGTAACTTCCATCGGTGCACTGATCAAACCGTATGTTGAAGCACTTGAATCATCAGATAAACGTAGAGCAACTTCGCCGAAGTTCTTGTAGGTGTTTGTTGAAGCTAAACCTAAAACAACATTTGATAATTTATAAGCGTTATCTTCACTTATCTTACCATCGTACAAATTGGAACTGGTGGCATCAACTTTGACAAGGATATGTTTTGTGACATATGGGGACTTGTTATCGATGTAATCCGTTCTGAATGTCAATAAGGATTTATCGGATTCAAATGTCTTGTCATTCTCTGTTGTTTTGATTTCCAACATATATTTTTCTCTGAGCTCTTGTTCAGTTGAAACACCTTCTGTTTCAAAAGCTTTTTCGATCTCTTCTTTTTCACTTGTTCCGTTTGTAGCCGCATTATCTTTGGCAGTCTTGTAAAATGAATCAACTTTATCATTGACATCATTTTCGATCAATGCTGTTGTATCAACTGCGATTTGAACGAAAATATCACTTAAAGCATTGTAATAAGCTTTGGCAGATTCAAGGGTATTCTCATAATCATTGAATGTTTCATCAATGGTGTATTTTACGCCGTTATAAGTTAAATATAATCCATCAACTTCATTCAATTGAGGGATTTTACTACTAGAACAGCTGGCTAATGCGCCGATTGAAATTGAACCTACTAAAGATAAACATGCAAATGTAAGTTTCTTCTTCATGTTCTTCCTCCAAAAAAATGTAAATTAAAAAAATTTACAACGCATTAATTTTACAAAAAATTTTTAATTAAGAAAAGAATTTTATTTATTAATATATATTTATTAAAAATAGGAGATTTTTCCAATTTATTTTTTGAAGATTTTTGAGTTTATTTTATCTTTTTTGAAAGTTTATAAACTCAAATAATTGTTATAATTTTTTATGTGAAAGAAATAATTGCAATCGCCAATCAAAAAGGAGGAGTTGGTAAAACAACAACCTCCATCAATTTAGCTAGCTGCCTTGTAAAGAATAATTACAAGGTTCTTTTGGTTGATTTTGATCCACAAGGTAATTGCACAAGTGGAATTGGTTTGGATCCAACAAGCGTCGAACATCTTATTCATGAGAACATCCTTCAGAATAAACCATTGAAATCGATAATTAAAAATACGAGTATTAAGAATCTTGATATTGTTCCAAGCAACCTCAATTTGGCCACTTTAGAAACGCTAGTTTTGAAAAACAACATCAAAAATCCGACCAAAGTTCTCAAAGCATCCTTAAGTGAGCTTGAGGAGAACGACTACGATTTCATCATCATAGATTGTCCACCATCATTATCTTTTTTATCTTTGAACGCTTTGAATGCTGCAACTAGCGTTTTGATTCCCATACAATGTGAATATTTCGCATTGGAAGCTGTCGCACAGATTCTATCTGTCATCACAAAAATTCAAAAAGAGACTAATCCAAACTTGGATATTTTAGGCTTTTTATTGACAATGTATGACAATCGCACCACGCTTTCAACGATGATTACAACTCAAGTTACCGGTACTTTCAAAGAGAAAACTTTCAAAGTTCAAATACCACGTAATATATACATTCCTGAAGGTTGTGCCCAAGGAAAACCAGTAAATATATACAAACCAAATGCAAGTGGTTCAATAGCATATAACCAACTAGCAAAGGAAGTTATTCAATATGTCGAGCAAAAAGCTAGAAAATAGATCTTTAGATGAGTTATTAAAAAAATACAGTAACTCTGATGTAGTTACTCAAATTGAATCAAATTTAAACACCTATTCTTCACAAGAGATAGATTTGAATGATATTGTCTTATCAAGTTTTGTCAACAAAAAATTTTACAACATGGATCTTTTATACAATGATGAAATCGATATTAAAAACTACGGTATCGTCGAACCTTTGTTAATTTTCCGTTCCAATAAAAACAACAAATATCTCTTACTCAACGGAACAAAGAGGTATTTAATACTGAAAAAATTACATATGACAAAGGTTAAGGTTGCGATAATTGAAAATATTCAACCGAGAATCATCGATGAATTTATAGTTTTAAATTTGATACGTAACAACGATAACCCGATAATTATCGGATATGCTATAAAGACATTTCAAAAAAAATATCAACTGACCACACAGGAGATTGCAAATATGACAAACATCTCTTACAGTCAAATTTTGAATTTAATAAGACTTTTGGATCTTGGTGAAAATTGTATAAATGCCTTGATTGAAAAGAAAATTACATATACAAAAGTTAGGCCTTTATTATCACTTGATGAGAAAAAACAAGATAAGGTTTTAGATGAAATTTTAAGTAAGAATCTCTCTGCTCGTGATATAGAGTTCAGGGTTAATCAAATCTTACAGCCATCAAAACAAAAAACGATAATCAAATTGGAAGGCAATAAAATAACTATCACTTTCAAAACAATAAAAGAAGCTAAAAAAGCTTATAAAGATATTAATAAAAAGTATTTTTAACAATTTAACAATTTGAATTCAAATTATAAAATTGTTTTAGTTACCAACTCCAAAATCCGTGTTTACATCCAAAAAATCGTATCGTGGATCATCTTTTAAGTAACTGTAGTTTTCATAAAACCAATATACTAAAGAATCATCTCTTTTTATATTTGTTGAATTATTGGTGTAGATATTTATAGTTCCATAATCAAAATTATTTGTCAAAATTTCTATATCTTTAGAGATCATCTGTTTTGTTTGGCCTTTAATTCCAACCATCAAACATGGTGAATCAAAACTTCTCTTGAGTTTTTCAACATTTTCAAAATATATACCTTTGTTCAAGAATTTATTTCTAAAATCATCATCGAAAGACTCAATCCCGATTTTCACAGTTAAACAAACTCCATTTTTCGTTAAATAATCACGGAATTCGTCAACTGAGTTTTTGTAAATATAGTGTGATTCAATAAATAGATGTTTTATATTTTTGCTTTTGATAATTTTCAAAATCAAATTGATTGTTTCTAAAGGTAAGTCAAAAAATGAAGCCGAATCTATAACTTCCAAACAATTAAATTCTCCAGTGACAAAACTCAAAGCTTTTTTGTTAATTTCTATGATCTTATTCCTATCTGTGGAATTATCTAAAATATAATCACAAAAAGTGCATTTTCCATATTTACATGGAAAAGATTTTAGTAAAACTATCTCTCTTTTACATTTATTCTCAATCTTGGAATATCTTGGTATTCCATCGATGATATATTTTTCATTACAATTCATACGGATACTTAAATTTAAACTCCACTTTCATATTCCTAATTGCTTTTCTAACTTCACTTTTAGTTACAGCACAGATTGAACATATAAATTCTACAAAGAATTTATCTACATCAACTTTTGTGTATATAATCGCATTGTTTGTGACATTTTTATTGAATCTTTCAACTAATGAAATTCCTCTTAAATATGGCTCTTGTAAATCATTTTCAAGTGGATCTATAACAGTCAAATTAGCTTCAAAGCCTTTTAAAATTTGGGGATTTAAAATAAATGAAGGAACCAAAGGATCATTTATGACACAGCCTTCGATATTTTCATATTCTTTATGAAACCACATGTAGAATCTGGTTATTTTTCTTACAAATTCTCCGATTTGTGGATTTAGATATGTAATTAAATCGATAATTTTATCTGTTAAAACTATCTTTCTTGTCACATCCAAAGGGATGACATGTATCAATTTTGTAGATTTTTCAAAAACCATCTTCGCCGATGTTGGATCAAAAAAGAAATTGAATTCGGCAAGTTGTGAGCAGTTACCATGACTTCTGTAATTACCACCCATAATATAAATATTTGAAACTTTCCTATCAAAATCACTGATCCATTCTTGAAAGTAACTTAAATTAGTTAAGGGTCCTAAACAAATTAAGTTGATATCATCAACTCTTTCAAATAAAGATTGCAAAAACTCCTTCAAATTACCACTTAGAATATGGTTATCTTTTAAAGGGATGAATGTTTCACCTAAACCATCTATTCCATGAGTATCCTCAGCGTAAGTTGTTTTGAAATATCTAGTTTTATTTGCTCCTTCAAATACAGGAATATCATGTTTATTCAATAATTCAAGTACTCTAAAAGCATTTAAAATTCCTTTTTTAATTCCAACATTTCCTTCTTGAATTGTAATAGCTAAAACCTCAAAACGTGGGTTTTGCAAAATTTCCAACAAAGCTAAACTATCATCAATTCCAGGATCACAATCAACTATAACTTTAATCTTGTTTTGCATATCTTGTTTTCCTTTCAAAATATGAAAAATTGCATCCACAGTAATCCTGACGATTCATCTTATATTCTTTGGAAATATTTATTCCAATTAAAGTTCCGTTTTCCTTTTTGAAATCAGAGTACAAATATTTGATATTTGAATATTGTTTTTCCAATTGACTAGCTAATTCATTGATAAGATAACTTGGCTTTCTCGATGAAACTGTCATTGTTGTTGTCACATAATCAAAATTGTTCTGCGATGCATAATCCATAGCTAATTTCAAACGATATTCATGACATAAGGTACATCTGTTACCACCTTCTTTGTCATTGGAATATTTTTTGAAAAGATTCATGTATTTAGTGAAATCATCATCTTGCTTAACTATAGTGATTGAAAAATTATTATCCTTAGAGTACTCCAAAACAAATCTTTTCAAAGTCTCGTAACGTCTGTCATACTCTGCTTTGGGATATATATTTGGATTTGAATAAAAAATAGTAATATCAAAGTAATGATGCAATATTGATAATGGATAACATGTACATGGTCCACAACAACAATGCAAAAGTAAACTAGGTTTTGATATTTGTTTTTCAACAAGTTTCAATTCTTCTTTGAACTTGTCATGATAATAATTTTTCGAAATCAAATTGTTCACTCCTTTATAAACATCGCATCACCGAATGAGAAGAATTTATATTTTTCCTTCACAGCATGATTATAGGCGTTGATTATGTTGTCTCTTGTTGAAAAAGCACTGACAAGCATCATCAAGGTAGATTTAGGTAAGTGAAAATTCGTAACAAGGCAATCAACAGCTTTAAATTTGAAACCTGGATATATAAAAATTGAAGTATCTCCAGAACATTCAACGAATTTTTCATGTTCACTCATAACAGTTTCAAGTGTTCTAATAGTAGTTGTTCCAATAGCAATTATTCTATTACCATTTTCTTTAGCTTTATTTAAAATGTCAGCTGTTTGTCCACTGACAAAATATTTTTCTGTATGCATTTTGTGATTGAGAATATTCGATTCTTTCACAGGTCTGAAAGTACCTAAGCCAACATGTAAAGTAACGTCACAAACTATAACGCCTTTTGCTTTTATCTTTTCAAAAAGTTCATTAGTAAAATGAAAACCGGCAGTTGGTGCAGCGGCACTTCCATCTATTTTGGCATAGACAGTTTGATAATTATCGTTATTCGATGTTTGTTTATGAATGTAAGGAGGCAATGGCATCAATCCGATTTCAGATAGTATTTCTAAGAAGATTCCTTTGTATTCCATCTTCAAAATTCTCAAACCTTCATCTTCAACTTTGACACATTGGGCTGACAATTTGTCGTTGAACTTAATAACAGTACCAACTTTTATAACTTTTGCATTTCCACATAAACATTCCCAACAATCAGGCATGTTCTCTATCTCATGTAATAACAGAACTTCCACTTTTGCATGAGTTTCAACTTTCTCACCGAAAAGTCGAGCCGGGATAACCTTGGTATTATTTCTGACAAGAACATCACCTTGTTTTAAATAATCGACAATATCATAAAAATATCTATCTTCATACTCCCCTGTTTTTTTATCAAGAACCAACAATCTTGCTTCATCTCTTTTCTCATATGGGTCTTGTGCAATCAAGCTTTCATCAAGTTCATAATCGTATGAATCAAGATTATATACATCGTAATCAAATTCTTTTTCCATTTAAAACCCTCGTTTATCTTTATATTTTTCCAGCATCATCTGTTTGAACTCTAAAAATCTGTCTTCTTTTATAGCAATTCTGGCAGTTTCAACCATCTTGATTAAAAATCTCAAATTGTGAATTGAAGCTAATCTTTGACCTAGTGCTTCCTCACACTTGAAAAGATGATGCAAATACGCTTTAGTGTAATTTTTACAAGTGTAACAATCACATTCAACATCAAGTGGTGAAAAGTCATCTTTATATTTGCTATTTTTTATATTAATACGTCCATTATGCGTCATCAATGTTCCATGTCTTGCAATACGTGTTGGTAAAACACAATCGAACATATCAACACCTTTACTTATACCATCTAAAATGTAGTTTATAGATCCAACACCCATCAAATATCTAGGTTTATCATAAGGTAAATATCTAACAGCGTCGGTGACCATCTTGTATTCAACTTCAGCAGGTTCACCGATACTTGTTCCGCCTATGGCATAACCATCAAATGGAATCTCACATAATTTTTTAGCACAATATTCTCTTAAATCGGTGAAATCTCCACCTTGAACAATTCCAAATAAAGCTTGATCTTCTTTTGTGTGAGAATCATAACATCTTTTTGCCCAACGTAATGTTCTGTCAACTGAATTTTTCATATATTCGTATGTACATGGATAAGGAGCACATTCATCTAAAACCATAGCGATATCCGCCCCGATTTTCTGTTCAATATCCATAACAATCTCCGGTGAGAAAAAATGTTTGCTACCATCAAGATGAGATTTGAATGTCACTCCATCTTCAGTTATTTTTCTATTATCAGATAATGAAAAAACTTGGAAACCACCAGAATCAGTTAACATCGGGCCTTTATAATTCATAAACTTATGAACTCCCCCTGCTTTTTGAACTATATCCTCACCTGGTCTGAGATGTAAATGATAAGTATTGGCTAGTATAACTCCAGCATTTATATTGTAAATTTCCTCAACGGATAAAGTCTTCACAGTAGCGAGAGTTCCAACTGGCATGAACATCGGAAGTTCCACATCACCATGAAATGTATGTAAAACACCATAACGAGCATCACAATTTGCATCTTTATGAAGTATTTCAATATTGAATTTTTTATTCATTAAATCAACCTTTCAAACTTAATTATTTTATAGTTTTCTATAAAAATAATAAAGTTGAATTGCATATAAATATGTTAATTTTAATATATAATTTTCATATGAGAAATATAAAATTAATAGCAAATTACCATACTCATACCTATCGATGTGGTCATGCTTTTGGGCAAGATGAAGAATATGTTATCAAAGCAATCGAGAATAAATTTGAAATTTTAGGCTTCTCAGATCATGTCTTTCTTCCTTCTTTTTCCCAAAGACACATCCGCGGTGATTATGAACTTTTGAATGATTATTTGATTTCACTTACAAAACTCAAAGTAAAATACAGTGACAAAATTAAAATTTTGAAGGGTTTTGAATGTGAAGGATTGCCAATGTATTTTGATTACTACAAGGAACTTTTAAACAAACAACTTGTCGATTATTTGATATTAGGAAATCATTTATCTTTGGATGATAAGTTAAATATAAAGTCATTTTTTTATTTTTGTGAGAATGAAGAAAAGATCGATGAATATGTTGAAACTTCTATAAAAGCTTTAGAAACCAAATTATTTAAAGTTTTTGCTCACCCAGACTTGTTTTTAGGATATATCGCTAATTTTGATGACCATATAAAAGATAAGTGTTATGAATTGATCAACTGTGCTATCAAACTAGATATACCATTGGAAATCAACATGGGTGGAATGAGACAACCATACTTCGAATATCAAAATAAAAGAAGAGTCAAATACCCAACAGATTTCTTCTTCAATTTAGTTGAAAAAACAAAAGCGAATGTCATCATCGGAGTCGATGCACATTCGCCTTATGATCTAGATTATAAAAATGTGAAATTTTTAAATCACTTCCTTGATAAACACAAAAAATTAAATTTGATTGAAAAGTTAGATATCTAAACTGACAGAATTGACATTGTAAGCAAAGAATAATTTACCAAAGATATATTTATCTGAACTTGATTCACTTACAGTGTAAAGTCTATCTTCAACCATATCCAAATCCTCCCACATCGGTGGGCAAGTGACAGTTTTAACTTTATTTGAATCATCAACATAAATCACATCAACTCCATCTAAAGTGTTGGAAGCTACACTATCTTTTATATCGTAAATGTGAAGTTTACTGGAAGCTAATGCATAGGAAGTTGAAAGGTAAATCTTATCATCCTTTATCGCGAAGCCTTGAACTTGATCTGTCACTGAATAAATAAGATTCGGCGTTTCACTTATGTAGTTGTTTGTAGAATTCTTATCGAATGAATAACGGGAAACAATGGCTTTGTTAACTTGTTGGTCTGCAACAGTGAAATGATGACTTTCATCTGTTTTGTAATTAGCCTCACGATAAAATTCACCAACGTAAAGATAATTATCATCACTATAAACAAAGCTTGCGGAGTTATTTACAGGAATCTTAGCTTTGATTTCCAATTTATCTTTATTTTCTGCATTATAAATATCTTCGATATTCAAAACTAAAACACTATCGTCATCAGCGATATATACATCACCGTTGGCAACATATGCAATACCACCAAAATGTCCGTACAAATCTTCATTGTTGTAAGTTAATGTCACATATTTGGCACTGTCATCTTTCTTCGATGTCAAATAAACCCTACTTGGAGTATTGTTAGATGTGTAACCGGAAGTCAAAACATATTCACCATCATACTTATCATCGACATTTGATAAACCTTGAACTATGAATTTATCACTTCTTCCAGAGATGTTACAAACTCTTTCTACACTCTTGTAATAATCTTTGTAAATTCCGTACTTGGCGACATTCAAAATAGCCCATGTTAAGAATATGACCAATATCAAACCAAATATGATATTGAAAATGATGAAGAATACTTTTCCAGCCAACGATCTTTGTTTAAACTTTTTCATAATATTAATTTCCTATCTTGTTTAATACTATCTGTTTAGCTTTTTCAGGATTAACCTTTCCTTTTGAAGCTTTCATAACTTGGCCAACGATAAATCCGAGAGCTTTGTCTTTACCATTTTTGAAGTCGGTGATAGCTTGAGCATTTAAACTTAAAACTTCATTCACTATATTTTCAATAGCAAGATTATCGTTGACTTGACTAAGATTGAGTGATTTTATGATATCTGAAGTCTTCTTATCTTCTTTCAAAAGGATATTTAAAACATCTTTGCCTTGTTGGTATGAGATGTTTTGTTTAGCTATCTCGTTTGATAATAGAACTAATTGCTCTTTATTAATTTGCAAATTGGCAAGTTTTTGCTCAGTTTTATTCAAGTATGAAAGGATATCTCCCATAAGAAGATTCCACAAAATTTTCGGTGAAACTACTTCGTAATTTAAGCATTCATAAAAGAAATATGTGAAATTTTTATCCGGTAATAATTGACTTATCTGATATTGAGTCAATTCACAATCTTCAAAAACTTTCTTATAAAATTCTGGCAGATGCTTCATCGAACTTATCGCATCTTTGATAAATGATGTTGAAAGTTTGATAGGAGCGATGTTAGGTTCTCTGAAGTATTTATAATCAACAGCATCAGTTTTCTTTCTCATCAATTCGGTAATACCTTTGGAATCGTTGTAACGTCTAGTTTCCTGTTCAACAACTTGATTGTTATTCAACAATTCTGTTTGACGTTTAATCTCATATTCCAAAGCAGATTTAACATTAGCGATGGAGTTTAAGTTTTTACATTCAACTTTGGTACCGAATTTGTCACTGTCTTTTTCCATCAAGGAGATGTTGACATCGCAACGCATACTTCCCTCTTCCATCTTTCCATCAGAAACATCCAAATATGTGATGATCTCGTGGATAGCTTCAACATATTTAACAGCTTCCTCAGGAGTATGCATCTCAGGTTTTGAGACAATTTCAATCAAAGGGGTACCACAACGGTTGTAATCGACAAGAGTGTATTTTGGGAAGTGAAGCTGTTTAGCTGTATCCTCTTCCAAATGAGCTCTTTCAACACCGATCTCTTTGACAGTACCATCACTTAAAGTGATTTTGATAACACCATTTGATCCGATCGGGTGATCATTTTGAGTTATTTGATAACCTTTCGGCAAGTCAGAATAAAAGTAATTCTTTCTATCAAAATAGAGAACTTTAGCAATATCCATCTCCATTGCACTAGCAACTTGAATTCCATATCTGACCGCTTGCTTATTGACAACTGGTAATACACCAGGATATGCTAAATCAAAAAGAACTGTTTGACTGTTTTTGCTTTTTCCATAACTGACTGGACCAGAGGAAAACATCTTCGATTTAGTTTTTAATTCAACGTGAATTTCAATACCTATAACAGGAATATATTCCATATTAGTTCTCCTCCTTTACAGTATCTTCTATAACTTTAGCAATACCTAATAAATTTGCATCTTTAAAATTGTCAGATGTCAAATTAATACCGATAGGAAGATTATCTTTTTCAATCCATGGTAATGTGATACTTGGAAAACCTCCGAAGTTACCAATTGCCATATGGTTGTCGATATAATTAGGTTCCTTTGTCCATGAGTAGACAATATCAGACAATAATGGTGCTACATTTTGTGAAGCTGGAACTAATAATCCATCGTATTTTGAAAACACTTCTTTCATATATTTGACAATTCTAGTTCTAGCTTTCTGAGCTCTTAAGAATATCTCCTGTTTGTTATCAGATAACAAGGAGAAAGATCCGATGACAAATCTTCTTTTAATCATATCGGAGAAACCTTTGCTACGAGCCTGCTTTATATATTCACGGTAATTATCAGCGTTGATATCTCCGCTTATTCCGTATCTTAAACCATCCAAACAGGCGTTGTTGCTGGAAGCTTCAGCACTGGAGATAATCATATAAGCAGGGTAAATAGCATTGAGTAATTTCTCATCAATTTCACATTTTTCAACAGTTATATTGTGCTTTTTCAGTTTTTCGATAAGTTTGTAATATTCATCGACTATCTTTTTGTCTTTGATATTATCGACAAGCTGTGGAAAGTAGCAAAGCTTGGCACTTTTTACACCTTCTGTTGCGTTTTTTATAAAACTTTTATCGTATTTACCTTTATATGAGGTTGAATCATTTTTATCATAGCCAGCTAAAACTTCAGTTAATATTGCACTATCCAAAACATCTTTTGAAAAATATGCAACGGTATCCAAAGATTGAGCAAAAGCAAATAATCCATAACGGGATACTAAACCGTAAGTTGGTTTAAATCCGACAATACCACCATAAGAAGCCGGTTTTCTAACAGAGTCTCCTGTATCTGAGCCGATTGAAAATGGACAGTGTGCTGCGACAACAGCAGCACAAGATCCAGCACTTGAACCACCGATGATTCTAGTTTTATCTAAAGGGTTCAAAGTTGGTCCGATGTGAGAAGTAGTTCCTGTTCCACCCATCGCTAATTCATCCATCGATGTTTTAGCAATTAATATTGCACCAGCTTTCTTCAGCTTTGTATAAACTGTTGCATCATACAAAGGAATGTAACCATTCAAAGAGTTGGAACTTGCAGTTGATTCAACACCTTTTGTTGAAAAATTATCTTTCAAAACGAAAGGAATTCCATCTAACAATTTATTTTTATCGATTGAAGTTTTTTTCTTTGCTCTCTTCAAAGCATCTTTTACAATTTTCTTTTCATACATGTTGCATGTATCATCAGTCACTTTTTTACAGCTCTCTTCTACAAGCTCATAGGAAGTTACTCTGTTGTTTACAAGATCATCATGCAACATTGCGATAGTTTTATTCAAATTACCCATAACTACTCTCCGATAACTTTGCTGACTTTTATCATGTCTGCAAACTTGTTATTGACATTTTTCAAAACATCCTTTGTTTTCAAAGGCTTAGTTGGAACATCATCTCTCAAATAATTTGAGTAATATTCGTAAGGGAAAGTTGTACAAACTTCCGAATCTATATCATCAAGTGCTTTTAAAAATTCAATTTGACTTATGAAATTTTCAAAATCTTTCTCCAACTTTTCCAACTCAATATCGGACAAATTGAAAAGAAGGTTATCTGCACAATCAATCAAAACTTGTTTTGTTATTTTTCTCATTGTTCTGCCTCTTTCAATAATTTGTTCAATTCATCTTCATATATGATTCTAATTCCCATCTTCAAAGCTTTTTCCAATTTTGAACCTGCTTTCTCGCCTACGATGACAAAATCAGTTTGTTTTGTCACGCTTGACAAATTCAAACCACCGAGTTGTTCGATTCTTTTCACCATCTCATCTCGGCTAACTGAGATCGTACCGGTCAAAACGAACTTCTTATTTTTGAAGAAGTTATCTTTAATGGAATCAGTGCTTTTCAAATATTTGAAGTTTACTCCATACTCACGTAATTTTTCTATCTGATTTAAATTTTCAGGATTAGCGAAATAAAGTTTAATCTGCTCCGCTGTTATATCACCGACATCGGGAATTTGGTAAAGTTCCTCATAACTTGCATTGATTATCGCATCGAGTGATTTAAATTTTTCAGAAAGAACCTTACTTGTTTTTTTACCGACCAAATTGATACCTAAGCTTGAGAGCAACATAGGGAGATCATTTTTCTTCGAATTTTCGATGGAATCACAAAGAGCATTTATACTTTTAGTTGACATTCCTTCATATTCCATCATCTCCTGTTTATGATCTTTCAAAGTGTAAAAATCAGAAATATCCTTCACTAATTTATTGTTGAATAATAATTCGATCACCGATTCACCTAATCCATCGATATCCATTCCAGTGTCCGATGCAAAATGGCACAATTTATTAACAACCCGGCTTGGGCAATCTTTGTTCACACAGAAATGTTGAACATCCTTCCTCACCAACTCTTGATGGCAATATGGGCAATCTTTTTGAAATCTATATGGCACAGTGTTAGGTGGTCTTTTTTCCTTGACAACTCTTGTGACTTCCGGAATTATATCACCAGCTTTATGGATTACGACTGTATCACCTATTCGTATATCCAAAGCCATAACAAAATCCTCGTTATTCAAGGTAGCTCTCGAAATTGTTGAACCTGAGACAAATACCGGTTCCAAAACAGCATTTGGTGTAACTCTACCAGTTCTTCCAACTGTCAAGATGATATCTTTTAAAAGTGTCTGCTTTTCCTCAGGTGGGAATTTATAAGCAACTGCCCATTTAGGAGTTTTCATGGTATAGCCTATTTCTTCATATAAACTTAGATCATCCACTTTTATAACCAAACCATCGATATCGTAATCCAAGGTCTCTCTTTTTTGTGTATATTCATCAACATACTTCAAAACACCCTCGATTCCTTTTACCAATCTTCTCTCTTTATTAGTTAAAAAACCTAATTTATCCAAATATTCCAACGATTGAGAATGATATTTGAAGTTGTGTTCCAAAGCATCTGGAAAATAATACCAGTTTGCTTCCAATTTTCTTTTAGCAGTTATCTTACTATCAAGTTGTCTAATTGATCCACTTGCACCATTACGGCAGTTCACAAGGAGTGGTTTATTAGCTTTTCTATTTTCCTCATTGATCATCTTGAATGATTTTTTAGGCATGAAAACTTCACCACGAACTTCGATATCTGATTTATCTTCGATAATCGTCGGGATGGATTTTATAGTTAGTACATTAGCTGTGACATCCTCACCCTGGACTCCATCGCCTCGAGTTGCGGCGTATTGAAGTTTTCCGTCTTTATAAACTAAACTCATTGCCAATCCATCAATCTTCACCTCACACATGTAGGTTATAGTATCCAAATTGGTGATCTGGCGGATTTTTCTGTCAAAATCGATGAGTTCATCCTTACTGAAGACATCCTGCAAACTGAGCATGCTTTTGTTGTGAGTTATCTTCTTGAATGATGTTGAAGCTTCACCACCGACACGTTGTGTTGGGGATAATTTATCCTTGAATTGTGGATATTTTTCCTCAAGTTCCATCAATTCATGCATCAAAGAATCATATACTGCATCACTGACGGAACTTTCGTTATTCAAATAATATTCTTTGTTATATTGATTCAACAATCGTGTCAACTCATCAATACGATTTTTAACACTTTCCAAATTTTCCATATAAACTAAATCTTTCTGAAGGCTTTGTATCCGACAGCTAGTGTTTTAATTCCAAACTCATCGCTGAATTGAACTCTGATCTTCGCTTTATCAACGACTTCAACAACAACACCGACACCGAATTTATCATGTTGAACTTTGTCACCAACAACGTAAGTATCAGAATTGCTAGAAACGTTTATATTTCCAAATTCTCTGGAAGTTATCTGTTTTTCTTTATTTTTATTCAAAGATTTTTCTTTCCAATGAAGATCTTTGTAAATTTTGATGTTGCTATTATTAGATGCATCACCTTCATATTTTGTTTTATCCAAATCCTCGGAGATGGTCTCGGAGTGAACTTTTGATTCTTCGATGAATCTAGATGGAGAATTTCTTCCTTGGTTGACTTTGCTGAAACCTCGGTATGATGTCAAATACAATTTAAGCTGAGCACGAGTCATAGCGACAAACATCAAACGTCTCTCTTCTTCCAAGTCATCTTCTGTATTATTGTTGTGTATGCTTGGGAAGATGTTTTCGGCTAAACCGCAGACGAAAACATATTTAAATTCAAGACCTTTAGCAACATGAACAGTCATCAAAGATACTTTCTGAGTTTCTTTTTTGGACATTTCATCTTGACTTGATTGAATAGCTACATTTTGCAAATATAAACTCAAAGAAGGTCTTGAAATCTCTTCACCGACAACTACATCATTGTCGTTTGACAAAAATTCCTCGATGGAATTGACAGTTTCTTTGACGTTATTCAAACGGCAATTGATACTATCCGAATTTTTTTCCTTCTCATCAGTTGATTTGACATAATCGATAAAACCTGTTTTTTCAAAATATCTGTTTATCGCAGCAATTTTCTCTTTGACATTTGATTTTTCATCGTTAAACACTGACAAACACTCATCGTAAGCTTCGAAAAACTCATGAACAAGTTTTGTCGTATTCTTGGTCATCTTGAAATTGCCTTCTCTGAAACAAGCAAACAAAGATGTGTCAGAATCACCTATTATCGCACGTACTGCGTTGAATACGACATCACCTGCTCCACGTGATGGAGCTTTCATAACTCTCTCAAAGGAAATATCATCATCGGGATTTATCAACAATCTTAAATAGGCTAAAGCATCTTTAACTTCCGCTCTTTCTAAAAACTTCAAACCGCCATAAATAGAATATGGTATCTGTTGTTCCATCAAACGTTTTTCCAAAACTCTAGATAGATAGTTTGCACGATAAATAATTGCAATGTCGTTATAACTAGCATTTTCTTTTTCAACAAGACGTTTTATCTCTTTACCAACGAAAATTCCTTCATTTTCATTGTCACATAAATCGTAACATTTGACCGAATCTTCAATTGGACCTAAATTTGAAACTAACTCCTTCGGTATTCTGTTTTTGTTGTTGCTGATAACATTGTTTGCAGCTTGGATAATCTCAGAACTTGAACGATAGTTCTTAACCAAAGGTAAAGTGACTAAATCTGAATAAACATCATCGATAGTATTGGTGATGATGTAACTATCAGCTCCACGCCAAGTGTAGATAGTTTGGTCAGGATCACCAACAACAGTGAGCATAGTATTTTCACCGACAATCAATCTCAAAATATCAAATTGAATTTTATTTGTATCTTGGAATTCATCGATCAAAATACATTTGTAATATTTTTGACAGAAGGCTCTGACTTCTGGGCAATTTTCCAAAAGATATTTGCAATTTAAAAGCAAATCATCAAAATCCATCGCATTAACACGTTTAAGATGTTGACAATATAAGCGGTATAATTCTTCGACATTTTCGAAGCAGAAAAGTTGATCAACGCCGACAACAATATCGCTCTCTTTCAAATTTTCATATGATATACCTGAATTTTTCAATTTGGAAAAGATCGCTCTAAAACCTTTCAAATCATTTTTGTTGAGTTCACGAACTTCAACAATGTTTGAATTTTCACAAGCTGTCGAAAGAGCTTTGAATTGATCTTCCTCATCAATAACAGTGAAATTCGGTTTGTAATTTGGCAATAAATCGACAAACATTCTCAAAATTTGTAAACAGAAAGAATGATAAGTTGAAATCATCGGTTTATTATGATTATCAAAACAACCGTGAAGTTTTTCTATTCTTTCACGCATCTCTTTTGCAACTTTATTGGTGAAAGTGATGCAAAGAATATTCCTAGGTTGGTATTTCATCTCTTCTAGTAAAAAACAAACTCTATATGTCAGAACTCTTGTTTTACCAGTACCAGCACCAGCGACGATTCTCAAGTGTTTAGCTTTAGATGTAACTGCTGCAAATTGTTCATTATTCAATTCATTTTTATAGTCAATTTTCACAATAAATACCCGCCTTTCAAACTCTTTTATTTTATCATTTTTTTGCTTATTTTTAAATTTATATGTAAAATTTATATTAATATATTTATGGGAAGTTTTATGCCAAATATCAAGTATCCGACTGGACAAAAACCAGATTTAGATAACAAAAATCAAACATCAAAGCTTGTTAAAGGTCACGCTAGAATGGGTCTTGATTTAGAAAACGATGTTATCAAATCATGTGAATATTATTTGAAAAACAATATCTGCTCTATACACAAAAGACCAACTCCGATACAAGTTATGCGTGTAGACAATTCACAAAAGAACACTAATTTTATAATGGCAGCGAAATTCTCAATGAAATCAACCACAGATTTTGTTGGCTGTTACAGAGGAAGATATATAGATTTTGAATGTAAAAAGACCATTTTGAAATATTTTCAAATGAAAAACATCGGCCAGCATCAAATTGAGCATCATATCAAAGTGAAGATGTTCGGTGGCATTTGTTTTTTTATGATTTATATGGCTTATTATGACAAGGTTTTTCTCTTAGATTCTAAATATATCATCGAAAAATACAAAGAGGATGATTCAAGTGCAATGAATTTGGATTTTTTTGAAAAATATGGTCATGAAATCGAAAGAGGATTTGTTCCAAGATTAGACTTCATCAAAATAATCGACAAAAAATATTTCAAAAAAGAATTCGATAAGAATAATCCAGCTATTTAAGATTGTCTATTTTATGTTTGCAAACCTTTTCTAAAGGACATAAATAGCAATTACGATTTTTATTTGGCAAGCAAATATCTCTCCCGAATGATATGAGATGTTTGTGAACACGTATTGAATTCTCACCTTTCGGTAACAAGCTTAAAAGTGTTTTTTCAATATTATCTGGTGTAGCATTAGCAGTGACCAAATCAAGTTTTTTGGCTATACGGGAAATGTGAGTGTCAACTGGCAAAAAATGAAAGTCGTATAGTTCACCAAGAAAAACACCACTAACTTTTGTTCCAACACCTGGTAAGATCGTCAGCAATTCTCTATCAAGAGGAATTTGCTTGTTGAATTTATCAACTAAAATGGTTGCACTGTTTTTTATATATAAAGCTTTTTGTCTAACTAACCCAACTTCCTTAATTATCAAAAATATATCTTCTATATCAGCGTTTTTATAATCTTCCAACTCTTTATATCGTTCAAAAAGTTGTTTTGTAACTTTATTCACAATATCATCTTTTGATTGAGCAGATAAAATTATCGCAAAAAGAAGTTCATAGTCTTTGGTATAGTGCAAAAATGTCTTTTGTGTTCCGTATTTTTTCTCAGTAAAATCAATTAAAATTTCAAATTTTTCCTTTTTACTCAGCATCGTTGTTTTCACTATTCAATCTTTCTTCACGCACTTTCTTGCAAGTGTTAATTACGTTGTTAATACTTGTTTTATTTTTGTCTTTACATATATCAATGGCTTGTTTAATTTCTGCAATCAAATAACCATCTTGCATCAAACTTAATAACTTATTAGTTTCAATAGGAGAGAGTTGTCTTCCTATTCTATTGACATAATATTCGTAAATGTTCGATTGGATATTGGAAGTGTTAGTGATCATGCTATTTTCTATGATGATATCTTTTTTGAAATCTTTGAAAATCTTCATCTTCAAATTTGCTAATGAAATTTTGGAGACCCCATCCTCAATGACAAGTTCGATAAAATTACAATCGAACAGTTTTGCCAAACTATCATCGATTTTATCAATTGGAGCGGACATGTAATTTGAGAGTAATTCTGAATTGATAGCGATTGTTTTATCCAAATTTAATAGTTCATCGCACAACAAAACAACCATACAATCCAAATCGTTCATTTTGTATGTTTTGTATTTTCTCAAAAGTAAGGAACGAAAATTAACATCATTCATAGATATATCCATAATCTCAACCCACCTATAAATTAAAAAAGTGCTTTTTTCAAAGCACCTATAAAAGAAATATCAGTTATTTATTTATTCTTCATCTTCATCTTGTTCATCAGATGATTCTTTAACAAGTGTCTTCAAAGTTTTACTTGGTTTGAAAACTAACTTCTTGCTAGCAGGAATGGATATTTTCTCCTTAGTTGCTGGATTGATACCGACTCTTTCCTTTGTCTCGCGAATAGCGAATGTACCGAAGCCTGAAATCTTGACATCTTCTCCGGTTGAAAGAGCTTCTGCAAGAGTTGCAAAGATTGTGTTAATGCTGGTTAAAGCATCTTTCTTGGTTAATCTTGCTTTATTAGCAACAACTTCCACTAAATCATTAATTACCATAAAAATATTTCTCCTTTTAAGGTTTATTAGAGTATATCAAAAACAAATACATTAAAAAAACAAAAAAGATAAAGCAAATACGGGCAAATTTCTTATTAAACAGAAGGAATTATTAGTAATTTGTATAATTATACTATCATGAAAAACGAAGAAAGTGTCATTAAAAAATCAAAATTCAGACAGGTTATCAACTACATTTCCAAGACCTCAAATGGAATGGCGTTAGGGTTATTTGGAACCTTGATCATAGGTGTTATAGTTAGCCAAATTGCAAGTTTTTTCAACAATAGTTCAACAAAGACTTTCTACGAAGCTTTGAATTTAATAGGCACAAGTTTACAATCTTTGGTCGGTTGCGGTATTGGACTTGGTGTTGCTCTAACATTGAAGTTACCACTGATGCAAACGATTACTTCAATGGTTTGTGGTTATATAGGTGGTTTTATATTTATATATAATCCTGTTTTCTTAAAACCAAATGATGATCCAAGTTTGGTGTTTCATCTTGTTAATCGAAGTGATCCTTTATGTTCTTATTTAGCAAGTCTATTATCAATCAACGTTTACAATTGGATTTTCAGAGGTAGAAAAACTCCTGTAGATTTACTTTTGATTCCTTTACTTGGTATTTTTGTCACTGTCGCTTATATATTTTCCGTCTCATTTTTGATAAATTATGTGACTATCGGAATTGGTAAAATCATCGATATTGCAACGACATTTGCTCCATATTCGATGGCATTCTGTATCTCTGTTTTGATGGGTATGGCATTAACAGCACCAATATCATCAGTCGCTATATGTGTCATGATTGATATTGGAGCAAATCCTATTGCAGCTGGTGCTGCTTTGATTGGATGTTCAGTTCAGATGGTCGGTTTTGCCGTACAATCAACCAAAGATAATAAAATCGGTGGCGTTTTATCAGTGTTCATCGGTACCAGTATGCTGCAATTTAAAAACATCGTTAAAAAACCTATCATCTGGTTACCAACAATCATCACAAGTGCACTATTATCTGTGTTTGCTGTTCCAACCACTTTACTCGGTTATCAAATAACAACAAATAGCATAGGTGCTGGTATGGGAACAAGTGGACTTGTAGGTATTTTCACATCGATGGCCGATGGTGTGATGGTTGGAAGTATTGCTTATAAACTTCCAATAGTATTGATGATAACAGTTATACTGCCTGCTTGTATCGTATATATAATAGATGATTTATTCAGATATGCAAAATTGATAAATCGTTATGATTTATCTTTAAATGAAGTGCAAAATAAAACTTATCCTTGTCAATTGAGTTTGAAGAAGAAAGAATTGTATATTCTTTAATCAAAATAATATTCTATTTTACCTTTTCCTTGTTTTGATGTTATCAAAGCATTAGCTCCATTTATAATCGGAATCTGTGGTGCTTTATGTCCAATATCTGCATCAAATATTAAAGGTATATTTAAATTGTTCAAAACTTCAGTGCAAACTTCTTGGTAAGTTTGGTTGTTGTATGATGTATAAAATAACGGTCTACCAAAAATAATGCCTGTGCAATATTTAAAATAATTAGCTTTTTTCATCTGCCATAGATGCAAATAAAGATCACAGTCATTTGTATTGAAACTTTCAAGATAAAATATTATTCCATCATCTTTATACTTTTCAATAAAATTGAGAGTATTGTCATACGAGGTTCCAATCAATGAAAAAAGGATATCACTACATCCACCTATCAATCTACCTTTAATTTTAACTTCATCATTGTTAAATGCGTTTTTCCAATAAACTTCTTTATCAAAACTGTAATATTCCAATCCAGTTATCTTTTTTGGAAAAGAATCTTCGTACATTTCAAAAGAAGTGACGACATTTGATTTTCCTTGCAATAATTCTATATTTTGAATTTGTGGTTTACCGTATTTTTCCATACCGAAAGATGAGAAGTTCATCCCATAGATTGTCGCAATATCACAGTTAGTTGTGATAGCATACAATAAAGAGGTATTATCAGAGTATCCTTGTATAAAAACAGGATTTTCCTTGATTGCTTCAAAATCTATATAATCGAGTATTTCAACAAGATAGTTGCCACCTGTTGCTGATATAATCCAATCGAACTTCTTAGATTTGACTAAATCGTTAAACTGAGATGCTCTTTCAAAACTTGAAGATGATCTACCTTTATTATCAGAGGTAAAAACATTATCAGTGAAAAATACATCCAAATTGTATTTTTCTTTCAAATTCTTCATTCCATTTAAAAAACAATCTATTTTAGTTTTTTCCGTGATACCATCACTTGGAGCAGTCACTGCAATTTTACTATTAGGTTTGATAAATTTTGGGTAAATCATATTTTAAATTCCTCATTTTTTATTATCTCAAAAATGTTTTATATTTATCAAAACAACACGAAATTTTGAAATTATTCATATTTATATCGTGAATAAGAGAATAATTTTTAAATCAAATCTAAATTTGTTTTCTACATTATTAATCTTGGAATTAAATATAGAATATTTTAATTTTCAAATAAGGGCTTCAAACAGCCTTGTTTCTTGACATAACACCGATTTTTTTAGATAATTAAAAGCGACTTTTGGAGTAATACTCAAGTGGTCGAAGAGGCGCCCCTGCTAAGGGTGTAGGTATCGAAAGGTACGCGAGAGTTCAAATCTCTCTTACTCCGCCATTCTCGCATATTTTGAATATATGCGATTTTTTTATACCTTTTTTAACTCGTGATACAGATTTGATACAGATTTAAGATAATTTTTTGTCAATTTTTGTGATCAAATTTTTAATAACTTCCTGCTGCTCAATCGGTAAAGCTAAATAATATTTATTAGTTGTACTAATTGAATCATGACCTAATACTTTAGCTACAATATTGTCATTTACATTATTAATAATCAAATTTGTAGCAAAAGACTTTCTAAGAGTATGAAATCGAAATACTTCAATATGAGCTAAATCACAATACTTCTTAATCTTATTTTGAACTGTAGTCTTAATAATATGCTTTCTTCTATTCTTAGAAAAAAATAAATAATGATTATTCTTAAGCTTATAGTGATTAATAAATAGCTCAATCTCTGATGCAAGCTCAATACTTAGATAAACTATACGATTCGAATTTATTGTCTTTGGTGAACTATTAACAAATGAATGTTTAATTGTAATATATTGTGACTGATGATCTATTGTAAGAGTTTTAGATAAATTATTGTAATTACAAACCTTCAATGAAACAATCTCAGAAAAACGTAAACCAGTCAAATAAGCTGTTTTAAACATTAAGAGATAAATATAATCAGAAGATGGAATCACAGCTAGGAACTTCTTAAAATCTTCAATGGATAGATAAGCAACATTTCTTTTAACCGAATGATCTTTCAACAAATCGAACTTAATATAAATATCATTAGATGAAGACAAGTAATCTTTCGCATAAATAAATATTTGTTTTAAATCACTAATAAGTTTATTAATATAAGGAACATTCAAATCTTCCTTCAACTTCAATTCAATGAAGCCTTGAAAATCATTCAATGTAATTTCATTCACTCTCTTTAATCCAAAATAACTAATCAAATGAAAATGTATTCGCCTATACTTAACATCAAAAGAAGATAATTTACAACGTGTTTTGTACTTTTTCAAAAATTGTTCTGATGCAAACTTAAAAGTAACGTTTCTTTTTTCAAGCTTATTGCTCTGATAATTGTCAATAAAATTAAGCTCATATTCTC
>CALVKB010000015.1 GCA_944332485.1 uncultured Bacilli bacterium
TTGTTTCGTAATAATAACTAAATTAATTGACTTTAGTTAATTCTGCTATTGTAACATTCAGTTTTCAAAGAACAATCGTTATTTTTCGCATAACGTTATTAATGATAGCAAATTTAAAAATATAAAGTCAATAATTTTCTTAAATTTTTTTTACATTTTTAAACTTAGAAAAAATCAACTTTTTTTATTGCAAACAAAAACTCAGTATACTAAATGCATTAATTATGAAAAAATTAAATAAATATATATGTAAATAAATATTTAATTAGCAGAAGTTTGTGCTAAACGAAGTGACAATTCTTCGTATGTTGGAAGCAAACTTGGATCTTCCAAATTATCACCCATCTCTGGTGTGTATCTATTTTCAAGACTGAGGCGAAGATTTTCAGAATAATCTTGATTCTTCTCTTTTTCAATCATTGCTAATTTATAATAAGCAGAACCCAATCCTCTTTCGGCAGCAAGTTTATAAAATCTCACGGCTAAATAATCAGATTGCCTAACATATTTACCTTCTTTGTATAAATCGCCTAAATATGAAAGAGCTAAATGATAACCAGCTTTTGCAGCTTGTTTAATTAAAACTAAACCGGAAGCAGCATTGGCATGTAAATCATCATCAGATTCAATTTGAATGACACCTAAATGATATTTAGCAATTACAGAATTATTGGCCTCAGCTAGTTTGTAATAATATATCGAACGTTCCAAATTTTGAATATTCCAACGTTTTTCCTCTTTAAAAATTTTAGCTGCTAATAACATAGCATCAACATTTCCACTTTTTGCGGTTGTTTCAAGCATGCTTAAAGTGATCCTAAACGTTTCTTCACTATCAATATTGTTATTCATTGTACGAATAATCTTAAACAAGCCTTCATCGTATCTTGAACATTCTTTCATGTATTCACCGAACAAGTAATTCAAGTATTCTGGATCAACAGTCTCCTTCTCTTGAGTAGGAACTTGAGTGAAAATATTTGGTTCACCATTTAAAGAAGCGAGCAATTTCTTGTATTCTTCACATTTATTCTCATCAACATTGACATTTTGATAATAATCAATTAAAAAGTTTAAAGAATCAACATCACCTAATCGAGCAGAAGCATCAAAATATTGTAAAGCTTTTTCAAAATTTACTTCAACAGATCCATAGCCATTGTAATAAATTTCAGCTAAGTAACGAATCTCTACTGGATCCCTTTGTAAAGTGCTCTCATTTAACGTTTCAAAAACTGAATCATATAATAAGGTGACTTTTTGCAATACAAAGTCAGATTTATTTTCATTCTCATCCAAGCTTCTAGCTAAAATGTATTTTTGTCTTACATCAAGAGAAGTCAAATCAACTTCCTCATTATTTAAAATTTTTTCTCTAGCAGTTGAAGAGTCCAACATACCTTCGCCTTGTTTGATTATTGCAGAATCCAAAGAAGCAGCTTCGCTTTGTGTCAAAGAAGTAGATGTTGATGTAGCCTTAGCATTACTTGTCTTCTCTTTGATATTCAAAGCGATATCAGCATAAGTTGTAGCCAATTCATCATTTCCAAGTTTTTTGTAATAGTTAGACAAAAATGTTGCACTTTCCTCATCATCTAAAGCAGTTGATTTTTCGAACAATTGTATAGCATATTCTTCATTCTTTTCAACTTTTGCTAAACCATAATATGAATAATTTGCAACCATTCTGATTGCTTCAGCATCATCACCTTCCGATTGTAAAAGTAAATCAGGATAAGCGAACTTGAAATAAGTATCACTTGCATTTAAATCAAGTTTGATTGATTTAAAACCATTTTTGAAAATCATACCTATGACGAAAAGTGCTTTTGGATTTCCACATAATGCTGATAAATATAAGTCTTTTAATCCTTTTGAAACGCTCTTATCTTTCTTTATAAGTAAAATTCCACGTCTGTACAACGATTCGTGATCTAATTTTTCGAGTTTTTTCTTATTCATATACAAGGATACTCCTTTATTTCATCTATTTAATTATATTAAATAAGTGAATTAATTTGTTGAAAATATATAAAATTAAATCATTTTAGCAATTGCCATCTTCATTTGTTCATTAGATCTTTTCAAAATATTCTCATCTTTCATCGAATAAAATTTGTCTTTTCCAACTATGATATGATCGTATAAAACCTTTTGCAACAAACCAAAATTCATACTAAGTTCAAGAGTGGAATTGATATCGTTCTCACTTGGTGTTACATCATCACTGGGATGATTATGAAAAATAACGATGTTTTTAGACATAAACTGCATACTATCAGACATTATTTTTTCAACTGGTATACTTGAGTAAAATTCCGAACCATAGCCGTAGTTTTTCTTGATGATAAATTTGTAATTTTTATCTAAAAAAACTGCCATGAATTTTTCTACCCTCTCGTTTTTATAATCATCTTTAATCAATTCATATAAGTTGGAACTATCCTTTAAACATTCATCTAACAGCTTTCTTTGATTAATTCTTTTTGCTATTTCAAAACAGGCAATGAGTTTTGAAGCTTTCCCTATCTTAACACCGTTATTTGATATTAATTCCGATAATGTGCAGTTGGAAAAATTAGCTAAACCAAAATAATAAGATAGAAGATTCTGCGATAGTTCCAAAACATTTTGCTTTTTATTACCCGAAGATAATATCAGTGCGATCAATTCACAATCCGATAATTTCTCAACCCCCTCATATTGAAGTTTCTCCCTTGGACGCGAGAACTTATCCATTTTTTTAATCACCATGAAAATGCACTGGTCGGTATCAAAACAGGTGATACTTGATTTGTCAATTGTGGGAAGAACACTTTCACAGCAATAACTATTGCAGCGATAATTAAAAGGATTGTTGGAAAGGCAAGATACAATTTAATTTCTTTATTTTTCATATCACTTACCCCAAGTGAAGTTGAAGCCACCTGGCAAACTTGCACTCCCTTTCGCTGTTACAAAAAATCTGTAAGTTATAGAAACAAGCAAAGATATAGCTAGAACAGTTAAAACACTTGTCAAGGTCAAAGCTTCATAGCCTTTAACTTGCTTCATCTCTTTTTCCGTTAAAACTCTTCTCATAAATAAACCTCCTTTACAATATATATGCAAAGGAGGTTAACACAATTAAATTATTTAAGATAAGTGTTCAATTCTTCGATGAATTTTTGACGTTTGTTCTTCTCAAGCTCAACTTTCTCTTTCTTTGCTCTTTGGATGAAATTTTCGTTATTCAACATCGAGTCACAACGCTTAATTTCGTTTTGTAAAAATTCAATACGTTTTTTGATAGCTTCATCTTGTTTTTGTTTATCAGCAATTATTTTGATACCAATTTCATCGAAGAATCTCAAACCTTCTTCAGATTGCTCGACTATCTTTATAGAATCGGCGAATACCATATTTTTCAAAAGTTCACTAAAATCAGTCATCTTGAAATTCTCAAATGCTGAGACATTCAAATTGATCTTTGAACTGATTCCAAGTTTATTCTCCATCTTGTAGTTTCTTATATAACGAATGATATCGATTATATTTTTTCCAATAGCAGCTTGTTTGGAATCTATATTTTTAACAACTTTAGGGAATCTTTCAAAATAAATTGATTTTTTAGCTTGTGGCAAGTAAGAATATATCTCCTCAGAGATAAATGGGCAGAATGGGAAAAGGATGATAAGCACATTTTTCAAAACCAAATTTAATACTGAGTAGATAGTTTGCTTTCTATTTTCATCTTGTGAACGTAATTCATGTTTGATCATCTCAACATATGTTGAACAAAGATCATCGTAGATAAAATCATACAAACTATTTGAAGCGATACCAAGTTCATATTTGTCCATGTTCTTTTTAACTTTGCTTATCATATGATTCATCTTCTCCAATAAATATGAATCAATGTAAGTTAAGCTATTAACATCGATTTTCTTAACTTTGTAATTTTCCGGCATGGAATTTATCAAAAATCTTGAAACATTCCAAATTTTTATCAAAAATGTGTTGGCAAATGCGTAGTTCTTCTCTCCGATATTCAAATCTAATCCTGGAGTACCACTTGTACTCATGACATATCTTAAACTGTCACAACCGTATTTTCTGACAATCTCAAATGGATCGATACCATTGCCAAGAGACTTACTCATCTTTCTACCTAATTCATCACGAACCAAACCATGAATATAAACTTTCTTAAACGGCATCTTGTGAGTGAAATGAACTCCATCGACACTCATCTTGGCAACCCAGAAGAAAATAATATCATAGGCTGTTATCATAACATCAAGAGGATAGAAACGTTTTGTCAATTCATCAGTTTGTGGCCAACCTAAAAATGCGAAAGGTGCTAAGGCACTTGAAAACCAAGTATCTAAAACATCTTCATCTTGAGTATAAAGATTGCTATCTAATTTTTCTGTTGAACATACAACTTCTTTTGTTTCTTTATTTGTATAAACAGGAATTCTGTGACCCCACCAAAGTTGACGGGAAATACACCAGTCTTCAGTATTCTCCAACCACTTTGTGAAGATTTTGGAAAATCTCGATGGTAAAAATTTCGTCTTCTTACTTGTTTTTTGGAACTTCAAAACATCCACAACTAACGGCTTCATTTTTATAAACCACTGTTTGGAAAGCATCGGTTCAATAACAACATCGCTTCTTTCAGAATATCCAACTTGGTGAACAATATCCTCAATTTTCACTAAATCACCCTGATTTCGAAGTTTTTCAACCAACTTCTGACGACATACATAACGATCCATATTCACAAATTCTTCTGGACAATTCTCATTCATAGTACCATCTAAATTCATGATCTTTGGCATTGGTAAATTGTGTCTTTTACCAATTTCAAAGTCGTTTGGATCATGAGCTGGAGTGCATTTCATCATACCTGTACCGAACTCTTTGTCAACATAACGATCTGTGATTATTGGGATTATTTGATTGTTACTTGGATTTATGACTTTTCTATTCAAAATATCTTTGTATCTTTCATCTTTCGGATTACAAACCAAAGCTGTATCACCAAACATCGTCTCAGGTCTTGTTGTAGCAATGGTTAGATATTCCTCAGGATTATCGACAAATCTATATTTGAAATAATAAAACTTACCTTGAGTTTCCTTATGGACAACTTCAATATTCGAAAGGGCTGTTCTCAATTCAGGATCCCAGTTGATGATTCTTTCTCCTTGATAAATCAAATGTTCATCATAAAGTTGTTTGAAGACTTTGTTGACAGCTTCAACCATACCTTCATCCATGGTAAAACGGGACTTGGTGTAATCCATCGACATACCAAGAGCATCCCACTGTTCAGTGAAATAACTGGCGTATTTTTCTTTCCATTTATAACACTCTTTTAAGAACTCTTCTCTTCCGATTTGATATTTATTCTTGTTTTGACTTCTCAAATATTCCTCAACTTTGGCTTGAGTAGCGATACCGGCATGATCAACAGCTGGTAAAAATAAAACATCATAATTATTAAGACGTTTATATCTAGCAACAACATCCAAAGTGATTTGATTTTTGGCATGTCCTATATGTAAAATTCCGGTGACATTCGGTGGAGGTACTATCATCGAAAATGGCTTTTTCTTCTTATTTTCTTCTCTATTTCCCTCATTGATATGCAAAGATTCCCAGAATTTCACTTTATTCTGTTGAACTTTGATTCCATCGTAAATTTTGTCCATTTCTTTTTTCATAAAAACACCTACTATTATCTAAGGACGAAATTTTATTCCGCGGTACCACCCTAGTTCGATTTTCATCGCTCTTTTGTCACTTGACCAACGAAGGATAACCTATTTGCTCAAAGACGACCATGTTGGAACTTGTTTGGCTTTTCACAACTTCAGCAAGCCTCTCTTGAAACTATTGTTTCCAACAACCTTCTTTTCAACGCACATTTAATATAACATTAAGTGAATGCTATTTCAAATCAAAGATAACTTTCGATTATATTTCTCAACTTCTCGATATTTTGACCAGTTTGAGATGAGACCATCAATGAGTTCAAATTCATATCTTTGATCTGTTTTTCAACTTGATATTTCCCTTTTTGATTCAATTTATCTGCTTTTGTATACACAATCAAATATGGAATTTTGTAGTTTACAAGCAAATTGAACAATGCTATATCATCCTCTGACATCAAACGGCGGGAATCGATCAAAACGATCGATAATACACAACTTTCACCGTGATTTTTGAAATAATCGATCATCATCTTTTCAAAATTGTCGTGGTATTTAAAATAACCATACCCAGGAGCATCGATCACATAAAATTTATCATCGACTTTCATGTAATTGAGCATTCTAGTACGACCGGGAGTTTGACTTACTTTCATAAAATTCTTCCTGTTGAAAATTTTGTTGATCAAACTGCTTTTACCGACGTTACTTTTTCCAAGAAAAAGAATGCTCTTTTTATCAAACAAAAAGTTCGATAAATCTGGAGCACTCTTTATAAACTCAATATTGTTAAAATTTATTTTACCCATAATTATGAAGATTTTTTAGTTCTTTTTGTAACTTTCTTCTTAGTATTTTCTTCATTTTCTTCCACTTTATATAAATCTTTGTATTTATCAACGTAAGGATTTTCCATAAAGCAGTAGTTGATAGCTTCATCCAATGTCTTGATTTCAACTATCTTGATAGAATCAGTAACTTCCTTTGGCAATTCCAAAACATCATCATGGTTTTCACTTGGACATAAAACCAACCTTATATGCTCTCTAACTGCCGCCATGGTCTTCTCACGAAGTCCACCGATGATCATAGCGTTACCGCGTAGATCGATCTCACCGGTAATTGCAACATCATTTCTGATCTTGACATTGGTGATTGCTGAAAGTATGGCTAAGGCTGTGGCTAAACCAGCACTTGGACCATCTTTAGGGGTGGAAGTATCAGGGAAGTGGATATGTAAATCGGTATTTTCAAAGTAATCTTTGGTTAAACCGAAACGATCTCCAATCGATCTTAAATAAGAGTAAGCAGCTGAGCAGGATTCCTTCATAACATCGCCCAAGTTACCTGTTCTTATGATGTTACCCTTACCAGGGAAGGCGTTGACTTCAATTTGCAAAAGCTCACCACCTGCGTTGGTGTAAGCCAAGCCATTGATGATACCAACTTGACTATTCTCAACTTTCTTATCATGATAAAAGAGAACCTTACCGAGATATTTTTTGACCAAATCAACATCAACAATAACATTTTTCAATGTCTTATTTGAAGCTAGATAATCAACAACATACTTACGGATGATAGTACCGATCTGTCTTTGCAAATTTCTGACACCGGACTCACGGGTGTAATTTTCAATGATAAAGTCCAAAGCTTCATCAGAGAACTCCAAATTTTCCTTTGTGATACCGTTGGCTTTATATTCGATATCCATGATGTAATCTTTGGCGATATGCATCTTCTCATATTTTGTATATGAGTAAAGAGGAATCATCTCCAATCTATCACGGAGTGGTCCAGAAATTTCACTTATATCATTAGCTGTGCAAATGAAAAGGACATTTGATAAATCAAATGGATAAGCAACATAGTTATCTTCAAAAGCGACATTCTGCTCTGGGTCAAGAACTTCAAGCAAAGCGGATGCAGGGTTACCATGCCAACCACCATCTTTAACTTTATCAAGTTCGTCAAGCAAAATAACTGGGTTATTCACACCAGCTTTCTTGATAGCAGTGATGATTTTACCTGGTAAGGCACCAACATATGTTCTTCTATGTCCACGGATTTCAGATTCATCATGGACACCACCAAGACTGACTTTTTGGAAGTTTCTATTCAAAGCTCTAGCGATTGAGATAGCCAAACTTGTCTTACCAACACCTGGTGGACCATAAAGACAAATAATATGGGACTTCAAAGATTTGGTCACTTCTTTGACAGCTAAATATTGAACAATTCTGTCTTTTTGTTTTTCCAAAGCGTAATGATCTTCATCCAAAATTCTCTTAACTTCGTTTATATCATGATTATCTTCGGTGTACTTAAAATAAGGTAAATTTACCAAAATATCAAGATAATTCAAAGTCAAACCAGCTTCAGGGGAAACTGAAGGGATGGATTTGAATTTTGAAATTTCACCTTTGATGGCTTCCAAAATGTAAGTTGGATAATTCTCAGGGTGCTTTTCGATCATCTTTTGATATTTTTCAACCTGATCATCTCCATCGAATTCTTTCAACATATCATGGATGGCTTTAGCTTTTGTTCTTAAGATAAATTCCTTCTGATTTTTTGCTAAAGCATCACCGACTTTCTGATTTAAAACATATTCAATTGAAGTTTCGTAATTGAAACTTTCCAAAATGGAATGGCAGATATTAAAACGGATCAATGTATTGTGTGCTTTCAACATCTCCAATTTTTTCATATCGCTAGCATTTAAAAAGGCAGCGATCTTGAATGGGATAAGATCAACAGATGTTTCAGAGTAATCTGGTAATTCTGGGAACATCTTATGATTCATTCTAAATTGCTTATATGTATTGACAAATTTCAAATAAGCTTCAATTTTGCTTCTTGCATCGACATTATCACTTTTAGTTGTCACTCTTCCTAAAACAAGTTTTTTAGCATTATCAAGCAATGATAAAGTTATGATGCAGGTATCAATACCGACAACTTTAACTGTGTATGTTTGATCGTTTTTTGTGATCTTTTCAATTCTACATAAAACCGCTGTTTCGACATCGCAACCAGGAAGCATGCTATCTGAAAGATTTGAATATGAATTTTCCTTATCAGAATATGCCACTATAAAATGATCTCCAACTTTCAAATTGTCAATCAAACGGAGATTGTATGAAAAATATGTGTTTATCTCCATCGTCACTCCTGGAAGTGGGATGTTCTCTGAAACAGTCATGATGTAATAATACTTGTTTGCATCATTCTCTTCGTTGACGTTTTCTGTGACGTTTTCAACTGTATTTTTATTTTCTTCCATAGTATCCCTCCTAAAACAAAATATATTTTAGCACTCTTGTTGCGTGATTGCTAATAAAATACATTATTAATTAAATTTTCAACATTGAGTAGCTAAAATACATTCTATTATAAATACATTTATACTTTTTTAAACTGAGTTTACTATTATTTATTATTATCCAATATATAATCGATTATCTGTTGTGTACGATAATCGTTGTACATATTGTCGATGCTGTTTTTCACATATTCAGCGATCTGTTTTTCATCTATATTCAACTTTCTATATTGCTCGGTTGTATTTTTGATGTAATCTTGAAGAGAGGTGAGTTTGTATTTCTCACAGATTTGTTTCTCTTCAACAGGTTTGAAAACTTCCGGATTATCATCAACTATTCTCTTGTAAACAGCATTTCTACATAATGGTTCAAATAAATATGAGTAAACTTTCTCCTCATATTCTTCATTTGACATCTTGTGGAAATTAAGGTAATCTTCCAAAGTTATACCTTGTTGTTCCAATTGTTCAACATCACGGGCTCTTTGAATTCTGACTAATTCCTTTTTCAATTGTTCAGCATCATATTCAAACTCGGATTCTTTGACAATTTTGTTGATGATAGCAGTGATCTTACGATCTTTGTTCAAATTTTCAATACGTTCTTTCAAAGATTCACGGATTTTCTTTTTGAGTTCTTCCAAAGTTTCAACATCCTTGTAGCTATTTTGAGACTTAGCAAATTCATCATCTAAAGAAGGAAGTTTCATCTTCTGAACTTGAACTATCTCATATTTAATTTCGACATGAGAATTTCTAAGTTGCTCAGGATATTTATCATCGGTTGTGAATTCGATGACACCTTGATCACCAACTTTCTTATTCAATAAGTCCTCTTCTTTTTCACCTAACAATGATTGGTGAGAACCGACTTTGACATCGATTGTTGAAACATCCAAGTCTTTTCTTTTCTCTTTATTTAAGTAGACTTGTATCTTCAAGCTGACCAAATCATCACTGACGATAGGCTCTTGTGATGGTTCATAAACACCATCTTGCTCTTGCAAACGTTTCAATTCTTCTTCAACTTTAGCCTCGGAAAGTTTCTCTTTCTCATATTCAACTTTCACATTTTTAAATTCACCAAGTTTGGTAACTTGTGGGGAAAGAAGGATGATAACTTCAATTTCAGATCCTTTAGGATCCAATTTGACAATGTTGAAACGAGGATCGACATTCAAAAGCATCTTGTAGTAAAAAGTATTGATAACATCGTTGTTAGTGTTGATAGCTTTGAGTGATTTTCTGAAAAGTCTGTTGATCAAATTGTTTGTTAAATCTTCATTCTTGATGTAACGTTTAGCTGTTTCAACATCAACTTTACCTTTTCTAAAACCTTTGATGGAGAGATTTTTAGCTAAATCTTGAGTTGAAGCATCAAGATATTTTTGCATCTCTTTCTCATCAAAATTGACAGTGACAATAGCATGACCTTTTTGGTCAAATCTTGTTTTTAATTCCATTTTTATCTCCTTAATAATTCTCTCTTTGTCTTTTGTAATTTATTTCATGCTTTTTATTATAACTATTTACAATATCATCTATACTAAAATTTAACTTGAAGGCGATCATCAACAATTGTTGCCAGCAACGAACTAAAGAAATTTCATTCAATGCGGTGACATCTAAATCGTTGAAGAGTTTCGAACATCTTAAAATCATCTCAGTTAAATCACTATGTTGAGTTTGTTTTGATATTTCAAGTGATAAAGAATCAATACCCATCCTGTAAGTCAATGAAAGTAGAAAGTGAACGATATCAGCATACTCATCTAAGACAACACTTTTCTCCATCATCGTTTTATTCGACCAGAATTTGAAACATCTTGTGGTGTTGGCAAATTCGCTAAGTTCCACAATCAAAGCTAATTTAAGTTTGGTCAACAACTCGTAATACGATATCGAAGGATGATGTTCAAGAATATCTTTATCCAACATCTTCTGTTTTTTAATTAAAGATGTTAAATCAAATATTTCATCCATTTATGATTATTTAGTCTCCTTTTTAGCAGTTTCGTTTGATTTTGTTTGAGTCATGTGCAAAGGTTTGAGATGCCAAATGTCGTTGTTGTATTCATTGATAGTTCTATCGGATGAGAAATAACCAGCGTTGGCGATATTGATCAAACATTTCTTAGCCCAACCTAATCTATCCAAATAATCAACTTCGGTTTGTTTGGAAGCTTTCAAATAATTTGAAAAATCCAAAAGTACGAAATACTCATCGTTTCTGTACATGATTTCATCGAAGATCATCTTGAACAAATCACGATTTTGTGAGAAACTTCCATCAACTAAACTATCCATAACTTCTTTAATTCTGATATCGGAGTTGTACAAATCCCAAGGATGATATGAATTATCGTATCTTATCTTATCCAACTCCTCTTCAGTTTTACCGAAGATATAGGAGTTCTCTTTACCAGCGAGAGTGCTAATCTCAACATTTGCACCATCGAGTGTTCCAAGTGTCAAAGCACCGTTGAGCATGAACTTCATATTGGAAGTACCGCTTGCTTCTTTACCGGCGGTTGAAATTTGTTCACTGATATCACTAGCTGGAATTATTGTTTCAGCTTTGGTGACACCGTAGTTTTCAATAAAGACAACTTTCATATATTTACTTATCTCTGGATCATTATTGACAACATTTCCAACTGCGATGATAAGTTCGATTATTTTCTTAGCTAAGGTGTAGCTTGGTGCTGCTTTAGCACCGAAGATGTATGTATGTGGATAAATTCTGAAATTCTTATCAGCTTTCATCCTCTTATAAAGATGAATAATCTTGAGAATATTCATCAATTGTCGTTTATAAGCGTGAAGACGTTTGATCTGTGTATCGATGATAGAATCAACATCAATATCGATGTTATTTTCCTTTTTGATAAGTTTAGCCAAGCGAACTTTGTTCTGCTTTTTAATCTCAAGAAGTTTGTTTAAAACCTTCTTGTCATTTTGATATTTGAGTAAATCTTTCAACTTATCAGGATTTGTGATCCACTTATCACCGATAAGTGAGCATATGAGCTCTGTCAAAAGTGGGTTAGCCCCGATAAGCCATCTTCTATGGGTGATTCCGTTGGTCTTGTTGTTGAATTTGTTAGGATACAACAAATACAGATCACGGAATGTCTCTTTTTTCAAAATTTCAGTATGTAAGGAGGCAACACCGTTTATTGAGAAGCAAACATGAATAGCCAACTGTGCCATATTGATCATACCATCTTTGATGATGGTGCAATTTTGAATGACACTCTCATCGAGATGATTGTTTCTCATCTTGATGATCATACGGCGGTTAATTTCCTCTATGATCATATAAATACGTGGGAACAATTGAATGATGTAATTGCAAGGCCATTTTTCCAAAGCTTCCGGCATGACAGTGTGATTGGTGAATGCGAACAATCTCTCACAGATGCTATAAGCTTCATCCCAACCTAAACCGTGCTCATCCATCAACAATCTCATCAATTCTGGAATAGCCAAAATTGGATGGGTATCGTTAAGTTGGACAACATAATGATCCGGTAAATTTTCAAATGTCTTGTAGATGTTGTAATGACGGCGTAACATCGATTGAATACCAGCGGAAACCAAGAAATACTGCTGACGGAGTCTTAAAAGTTTTCCTTGCTCTGTTGTATCATCTGGGTACAAACCATGGGTAATCTCTTTGACAAAATCCAAATAACCATTGAAGTTTTGGTTGCTTGGTAAATCTTTGTCAGATGGTTCAGCAGCCCACAATCTTAATGTGTTTGATACGCCATTTTTGTAACCGACAACTGAGATATCATAAGGTATTGCCAAAACATGCAAAGCGTTGACGGTTCTTGATCTTATTTGATTATTCTCATCCCAGTAAGTTTCAGCGTTACCATAAAAAGAAACTTCGATAGCGTGAGTTGGTTTTCTTGTTTCCCAAACATTACCGTTGAGTAACCACTGATCTGGAAGCTCCTCTTGACGACCATCTCTTATTTTTTGACGGAAGAAACCATAATCATAACGGATGCAGTTTCCGTGACCAACCAAATTCAAAGAGGCGATGGAATCAATAAAACATGCGGCTAATCTTCCCAATCCACCGTTACCTAAACCGGCATCAGCTTCCTGGTCTTCCAAAGCACCGATATCGATATTAAGATCATCCAAACCTTCCTTGACGATATCGTAAATTCCCAAATTGATCAAATTGGAAGTTAAAAGTCTTCCGATCAAAAATTCCATTGAGAAATAAACAAGTTGCTTATTGCCTTTTTTGTTTACAGCATCTTTACTTTCTTTGGCTAAGGAGTTGCCTAACTCCCTGACCATCGTACCTAAAATTTCATAGGCTTCTTCGATGTGAATTGAGGAGATATCCCTACCATATATGGTAACCGCACGGCGGAGAAATTCCTCTTTAAAATTCTCTTTTGAATCAAAATAATCAATAGTTATCTTCTTTTTCATATATTTCCTCTCTATTTTTTCTTAGTTGATGTTTCCTTTTTCTGTGTTGTTCTTCTCTTTTTTGTATCTTTTTGTTCAACATCTTTCGCACTCTCTTCAGCTTTAACTTCAACTGGTTTTTTAAACTTCAAATAAACACCAGCGAAACTACCTAGCATCATACTTATACGGTATGGTTGATTGTGCAAAGGAGCTTGATAAGAATGCAATGGTAAACCGTTGTAATGATCAAAACCTCCGTAAACTTATTTATCGGTGTTTATAATCTCCTCATATTCTCCTAAATATGGAACTCCAATATCGTAAGATGAGTAGAAATTCGGAGTCATGTTGAATATGAAAATCATACATTCATCTTCAACTTCCCTTTTGAAGACATAAACCGATTGATCTGAATTATCAGCCATTATCCATTGGAAATGTTCAGGATTGTACTCCTCTTTATGCATAGCTTTATAAGAACGATAAACCAAATTCAAATCTCTGATAAGTCTTGAAACAGAATCGTGTTTTGGAAATGACTTCAATTCCCAAGGCAAGGATTTATTCTCATTCCATTCATCCCAGCTGGCTAATTCATTACCCATAAAATTGAGTTTTTTACCAGGGTGAGCAAATTGATATGCGTACAAGTTTCTAACCCCGGCGAACTTATCATCATAATTTCCCCACATTTTGTTCAAGATAGTACCTTTTCCATAAACAACCTCATCGTGAGACAATGGTAATAAGAAGTTCTCGGAGTAAAAATACGCCATAGAGAATGTCAACTGATTGTGCATGTATTTTCTGTAAATAGGATCTTTTGCATAATATTTCAAAGTATCATTCATCCAACCTAAATCCCACTTATAATCGAACAACAAACCACCGGCAAAACCTTTGGTAACCTGACCGTAAGCGGAGCTATCTTCGGCAATCATCATAACATCATCATGACGCTCATGAATAAGATAATTCAAACGTTTTATAAAATCGACCGCTCCTTGGTTAACGCCACGTGGAGTATCACCACCGTAATAAATAATATTGCTAACAGCATCCATTCTTATGCCATCGACATGGAACATCTCGATAAAGAAGTTAACACTACTCATCAAAAATGAGCGAACAGGGTCTTTTCCTAAATCGAAATTCTTGGTACCCCATTGCGAATATTCATTGTCGTTGTTGTACTCATAAACACAGGACCCATCGAATCTTTCCAATCCGTAACTATCAACAGCAAAATGAACTGGGACGAAATCCAAAATAACACCGATTCCATTTTGGTGGAGGACATCAACCAAATGCATAAATTGGAATGGATTACCATAACGTGAATCAACAGCATAATACCCAACAACCTGATAACCCCAACTTCCATCGAAAGGATACTGAGTGATCGGCATTATCTCAACATGTGTGAATCCATTTTCCTTTATATAATTAACTAAAGCTGGAGCAATCTCCTCACATGAGAGGAATCTGTTACTTCCATCGGTTGCTTTTCCAAGCCAACTACCAAGGTGCATCTCATAGATACTGACCGGCTTATCGAAGTTACGATCACGACTTTTCATGTGTTTTTCATCGTGATAAACAAAGTTACGCAAATCGAAAGTTCTTGTACAACTACCAGGTCTATACTCAAAAAGATTACCACAAGGATCGGCTTTATCTCTCCAAACATTGTCACATCCTAAAATGTGATATTTGTAAGATTGATAGTTAGTACAATTTTCAACAAACATCTCATACAAGCCACCATCATGGACTTTTTGCATCTTGGATCCTTCATTCAGATCCCAAGAGTTGAAATCACCGATTAGATGAACCTCTTTTGCAGTTGGTGCATACACTCTGAATGTGGCACCATTTTTTCCATCTTTCGTTTCAAAATGACATCCAAGATACTTATACGCATCGATGCAATTTCCCAACAAATAATCGTCAAACCAACTCATAATGACCTCCTTAATTAACTTTCTTATTCTTTATCAAATACTGAATATCATCTAATGATGTTTCTCTAACATTATTTTTAACACAGCTGTCATCGAATATATTCTCACATATCAAGTTGATATTATCTTCATCAACATTCTCTTCCTTTTGTTTGACTAAGGAAAACTTGTTAACAAAATTAAAGATTCTAGCGATAACTTTCTCGATGATTTGATTTTGGGTTAAACCATCAGTCTCAATTTTTAAACAAACCGCCATATCAACTAACTTCTTATTTGACTTAATTTTATTAAAATTCATCAAACTTTCAAAATATTTAATCAATGTATGATGATAGGAGAGATTAGTCGAACTAGAGTAATTTCTTGTGAAAGCTGAAATCAAACCTAAGTTACTTTCATTTGAAACTATATTGCTTATATATGTTGCTAGCAAAACTTTGCTCAATGCATCTTTATTCTGAGCATCATCGATGTACTTCTCAACGAAATTGAAGAATAACGAAAGTCCATTTAGTGAGAGGAACAACGAGATATAATTACATTTACGCCCCAAATATGACTCAATCAAATTTATCAAAACATCCAAACAATCAACATGCGAAAAATACCTTTGCATATCGATTATCAAATTGATATCGACAAACGAAAAAACTGGCATACAATTTTCATCAAAAACCATATGCTCACTTTTCGAGGCAAAATCATAAAGCATGATATTGCAGTTTGCAAAATTTGTAGTATAAGCCGATAAAGGAAAAGTTATCAAAGGTAATCCTTTCTTCTGAGTTTTGTTGCAAATTTCAGCATCAAAATCAGGATTTGACAATTTCAGACTTAATAGCTTTGCCCTATTTAAAGATTTATCAGAACCAAAGCAAACTATACAATCGATTTTATTACCTTTTATAAAATTGATTGCATCATCAACTTTGTCACTGTCACTTTTTCCATCTTCTATCGTTGTCAATGTTAAAAGGTTAATTTTATTCTCTTCAATAATACTTAAATATTTGACCAAAGAATCCATCTCGATGATTTGTTTTGGACAGACTACAACGATATTAAAAAAATTGTTTCTTTTGAGAAAATCGATAAGTTTGTTCGAACAGTCGACATCGAAAACTACATCTTGACAAAAAGCGTATTTTTCCATTGAAAATTCCTACCTAACCAAATTAATATTTTATCAAAAAATTTATTTAATCTATATATTAAATATATTAACTTTTATTTTCTTTTTTTTAGTGTCATTTTTCCTTTTATTCATCCTTTGTTTGTAACTTTTAATAACCATGCTTATTTGTTAAAATTATCGCTAAAAGGAGATTGATATATGGAAGAAAATGATATCTATGAAGATTACATAGATAATGAACATGTTGAAATTCGAAAGAGAATCAACAGCATTTATCCTAATTTAGAACCATTTAAAGTTGTAGAGAACACCTCAATTGTAAAATACAAAGATGGAACTTTTGATTATTTATATGGCCCATTAAGCCGCTTTGAAATTTATTTATCAGATCACAAAGAACCGCACTGGTTATATGTAACTTATGGATATTCCACATTATTTGCAAATGATCCTAATAATGAAAATTATCAAACAGAACTTGTTTTCAGACTTAAAAAAAATGAAGATACTCCTCCTTCATGGCCTTTGATGTTCATGGCTAACTTTGGTTTTTTCATGATAAATAATAACTATTTATTATGTCCTGGTGTAAATTTTCCTTACAACAAACCGATAAATCCAGATTCTGATAGTGAACTTTGTAATGTTTATTGTGAATTGGACCCTGAATTAGGCACAATCGATGATAAAGAAGATAATTGCCATATTATGATGGTAAATTTAGTAGCATTGACAAATGATGAAATAAAAGCCATTCAACAATGGAACGGCCAATTATTTTTGGAAGCTATGTTGGATTATGTACCTTTATTCATCACTGACCTCAATCGTGAATCTTTGATGAAAAATGAGGAATTTGTCAAAATTTGGAAAAAAGGTGTTGAAGAGTTAGGTTCTACAACTGAACAAATTTATGCAGATGAAGAAGATTTCAGATACGGTGAGATAAATACTGGTCCGTTTATTGAAATAAATAAAAATATATTTGAAACAATCAAAAATTTGATGAAGTCAAGATTATTGAAAAATAAACCTTTGACTATATACATTGGAGACAACAATTACCTAATTTTGGATACTGGAAATTTTAAATTTGAAAAGAAAAGCAAGATGTCCAGTCTCACAATGCCAATTGAATGTGTTGAAGAGATCATCTCATACAGTGGCGATGAGAAAGGTTTTATTAGAATTAAATCCTGTCCACTTACATTAGTATTTAAAAATTAATTCAAGAAATTTTGAATATCAATTAATTTATCACTTATTTTAAAAAGTAACTTTTGTTTTTAGTAAAATTAAGATGTAAAAATCTTGGAGGTTTTTTGTATGAAAAAAATTATGGCTGTTAACGCTGGCAGTTCAACTTTAAAATTCAAGTTATTTGAAATGCCAACTGGTAAGATATTGACATCTGGTATTGCAGAAAGAATCGGACAGGATATGGGTAGATTCACAATTGCTGATAAAAAAGGTGTGAAACATTCTATTGATATCAAACTTGAAAATCACGCTAAGGCCGTTGATCTTCTCTTAAATGGTTTGATTCAACATGGAATTTTGAAAGATTTAAGTGAAATAAATGGTATTGGACACAGAATTGTTCAAGGTGGTAAATATTTCAACGATTCACATATCGTCGATGAAGAAACTGAAAACATAATTGAACAATTGATCCCATTAGCACCTTTGCATAATGCTGCTCACTTAGTTGGAATCCGTGCTTTCAAACAAGCCTTACCAAATTGCCCTAATGTCGCTGTTTTCGATACGGCATTTCATACTACTATGGATTTGTGTGAAAAACTTTATCCGATCCCATATGAAGATAGTATCAAGTATGATATTTACAAATATGGTGCTCATGGAACAAGCCATAAATATTTATCACAAGTTGCTATTTCCAAATACTTAAATAACAGAAAAGATACTAGAATCATCTCAATGCATATCGGTTCTGGTTGCTCTTTGTGTGCCATTAAAGATGGTAAATGTATCGACACTTCAATGGGCTTGACACCTTTAGCTGGTGTTATGATGTCAACAAGAACTGGTGATATTGATCCATCTATCATGACTTATTACATGAAACGCTCAGGTAAAACCGCTGAAGAAATTTACGAAATTTACAATAAGAAGAGTGGTCTTTTAGGTGTTTCTGGAATTTCATTGGATACCAGAGATTTGGAAAAAGGCATGGAAGAAGGAAACGAAAGAGCAAAATTAGCTACTGATATGTTCATCTCAAGAATTGCAAAATACGTCGGTAGTTATTTTGTTGAACTTGGGCATGTTGATATGTTGATTTTCTCCGCTGGAGTCTTTGAAAACTCCTCTTTATACAGAAAATTATTAGTAGAATATTTGAAAGAATCATTAGGTCTTGAATTAGATGAAAAATTGAATGAAGAAACTATAAAAGGAAAAGGAGGTTTGATCTCCACCAAGAATTCTAAAATACCTATGGCAGTTATCCCAACAGATGAGGAACTTATGATTGCCTTAGATACAATTAGAATCGCTAATTTGTAATATGCAACTTAAAAATTTTCTCATTCTTCCTTTTATATGTTGTTCATTATCTTCATGCAATAATAATTCAAATAAAATTCATTTAACAAAAGTTCATAATATCACAACCGCTGTCTGTCTTGAACAAGACACCTTGACAACAAATTATCATTTTTCAAGATCGACATTCATTTTATATATTTCACTGGATAATAAAAATTTGGATGAAACAATCAACAGTTATGTTGAAAGTTCCAGCAATCTTATCTATCGATTATCTTTGACAGATTACAATGAAATTGCTACAACATACAATGATGATAATCAGGAAACTATCTATCCTGTAATCTCTGATAACAATGCTCATTTGTTGTTCGTTCAATCATCAAAAGTTATTAAAAATCAAAGTTTGAATAAAGATAGCAATTTAGAACAAATATCAAAAATTGTCACCGATAATACGATAAATACCAAAATTTATAATATGAATATCGATGTGAACTACAAGAAAACTATCAATGGTATTTCTTATATTGTTGAAAACGATGAAACAAACACAAACATCATATATAAAGATGGTGAATTGAACAAAGATTTCTTCGATAATTCTCTTGGACAATTTGAAAATAATGAGAATAAACTTGTTTTATTTTCAAGATTATCATGTGGCGATTGTCGTAACTTACATTCCAAAGTTCTCGATGATTACTTTGAAAAACATCTAGATAAATCTTACTATAATTTCGATTTATTCATTTTTGAATATTATAAAGGCACTGAAGATCAGCAAAAATATGATGACTCAAGGGAGTTTGTCAAAAACATATTAAAAGTTGGATTCAATTATTATGAATATGATTTAGAAACTAAAGCAGATCCAGTTAAAACGGAGGCTTTAGAATTTAGATTTCCAACACTAGCTGTTTTCAACAAGATAGCTGATTCAATTGAAAAAAATGACCTTATCATATATTCAAATGACACAATAACTCAAACTAGCACAAACGACAATTCAATTTACTATGTAGAAAAATCATTCTACAACGACAAAGAATTATACTCATTTGCTTCAAACGATTATGAGAGTGTCAAATCACAATTGGAAAAATATCAAAAAGAAAAAGTCATTGACTTTCTCAATACATACACAAAATAGAAAGGAGTAAAATGAAAAACAAATTATTAAAATTTTTACTGGTTCTACCACTTTTTGGTAGCAATCTTACAACACTCACAAGTTGTAATTCCAGCAACAATATCAAAATACAAAAATTCGATTATCAAGCGTATTATGAAGAAAACAAAACATACACTGATTACAATAACACGATATATTTTAAAACCGCTGATGAATATGTCAATTTAGTCAATGAAAAACAGGATTTCATTTTATTTGTCTCAGATGATAGTTGCGGTAGTTGTACCTCTTTTGATCCGATAAAAAACACAGTGATGGGAGAAAATGAAGTTTTAAACTACACCATCGATACAAAATTTTTCACCCAAGTACAAAAGAAACTAGGTTACTCCAAAACAGATTATGTCACACCATTATTATTGATTTATAACGATGGTGTTATGAGTAAAGAAATTCGATTTGAAAAATATGAAAGTGCATTTTTAAATCCTTCTAAATTTAAGGAGTTACTATTAGACAACATAAATTTAACAAATTTATATTATGAAAATTCCGTAGAAATAGAAAATAACAAATTCTACTTCACAAATAAAATAGATGATGAAGCAACCTCTTCAATCTACCATCATACAACCGAAAAAAGAGGCTTTATATTTCTTTTGAATTTCGATGAAAGTTACTACAAGGCTTTTGTTGAATCAGATTTGTACATAATTTCAAGTGGATATTCCAACTATACAATCTCTGTTGGCAATTACAAAGGTTGTTTAAGTTATATTGATAACACTTATGTCGGAGAATTAAATTTTAATATAAATTCATCTAACCAATCCATTTCAATTCCACAATACACAAACAATGAAGATAGTGATGATGTCGAAAAATATTATCCAGTTATCGGTTTAACCTATGTATCGACTGGTAAAATCAACTCTATCAATAAAAATTTATCGAGTTACGAAGATATTATTAAATTTATTGAAGCGTATAAATAAATTAATTTATATAATAATTTACATATGATTAAGTCAAAAAAGGTAATTAAAAGTAGATTTTATAAATCTTTATGTTTCTCACTGGTAACACTAGGTGCTGTAACTGTCGGAGCTCCATCAATTTATAATTTAAACTCCTCTTTTTTGAAGAAAAAAGAGCCTGTTTTAGTATTGAAAAATGAATCTTCGAGACAAAAAAACACTGAAACAAATGTCGAATATGGTGCGATACTTTCCGGTGGAGTTCAACAATTTAATTATCTGATCAAAACTGACCAAACTTTTATATTCACCTTCACATACAAATTTCATACAACCGACATCAATCCTTTTGAGATGTACAAATCAAAATACGTCTACGAAACTAACGATTTTTTGAAAAACTTAGCAAAGTACGCATACAAAACTGAAAAAACTATCTACAATTTTGATTTTACATCTATCAATAATTCTGACTTTATTTATCCTGCTAACTTCTTAAGTGAATACCCGGAATTCTCATCTTTAATAACATCTGAAGGAACTTCCTACAATTATGATGAAACAAATCCTACAAGAAAAAAACCTAGGATGATTATGGGAATTGTAAAGGATGGAATTTTATATGATTATGTAACATATTCAAACGACCCATACTATTTCACATATCCAGGAATCAACAGTTATCTTGATACATTGACCTACACAAAAAATATCTACACCGCTCAGTTTAAAGAATTTCAAAACATCAATTCAAGTATGATATGTGCTGTTGGTGCTGTCAGTAATTCAACAATCGGATGTAGATTGGGAAACGATGAGAATTCCTATTTGATTTATTACAACATCTACGGTGCCCAATATTTCAACAATCTTTTAACAAAACGTGATTTTCTTTTGTACAATTATGATCCATACAATAAAGAAAATAGAGATTTCATGACGTATGAATTGACAAATATGTTGCCACAAAATTCAAAAATATATGCCGCCGATACTGCGTATTACACATATGAACAAGATAGTATTATTGGCTACAACAGTAAAAGTCCGGTGAAATTGAGTGAATACAACACGTCTACCATCAACAATATTCCAATCTACAAATACGATACTCAAAATTCAAATGTCAGCAGACATAGCAGTATTGAATATTCACATTTACCATATGTTTTGTATGCTAGAAACGGATCATACGTTGATTTTTCTATGATATATGATTATTCAAATATCGTATATGATTATCAAACATCCGTGAATCCGAAAAATAGCAGTGAATTTAATTCTTTGCTTTCAGAGAAGAAAACTTATCAAGTAACAACATCTGACAATAACTATGACGCTTCTATTCTCATTCAAAATGGTAAAGTTTATTCAGTTGAATTGACAAAAGTTCCTCAAAATTATGATATCAGTAAGCTTGATCAAGGAATATTAACAATCGATAATGAAGCTATCGATGTGAAAGCATTCACTGATACTTATTTATCAAATATGACATCAACTGGAAAAGATATATCAATATTTTATGGTGCAGAAGATGTGATTATTCAAATTGAAAAAGAGAGTGCTCAGCAATTTTTGACAAATTACGTAAATTTAATTTGTAGTGCCTCTGAATTATACCTTGATTATTTAAATGAATATTTAACAACTGCCAAAGAGAATGATATAGAATTTATGAAAGAATTCATCGAAAAATACTGGAGAGAAATATAGATGAAAAGTAAAGTTTTCCTTTTGTTATGTTCGATACTTTCTATAAGTTTAACTTCCTGTAAAAAAGATGATACACAACAAACTTATTCATATTCTTATGATTTAATAAGTATGAAAAATAATGTTTCATTCACCAACGGAAAAGGGTTTTCCCCTTTACTTGTTTCAACAGATGAATTAGATCATTATTTAAATACCACTTTGTCTTTAATAGTTCTTGTTAGAAATGAGAACTTTGAAAAAACTAATGAAATTCAAACTACAATTAACACAAATATAAGCAATTATGTAGGAGCTTTTAGTGACATTTTGTATCAAATAAATCAAGATGTTATATATGACGATATCATTAAATATCACGATAATTTCGGTGATGATATTTATTATAATTACACAGAAGAAGATAAAGAAATTTCCGAATTAAAAACTTGTTATTTAATTTTTAAAAATGGAAAATTTTCATCTTACATACCTTATGATCAAGAGAATAAGAACATATTTACTTCAGTGGAGCCACTGCATAGTTTGTATTTGAATAATTTTGAGCAGAAAAATGCGAAGATATATTTATCCCAATCCACGATCAATTCTACAAGCAACTTCAACAATGATTACACAACTCAAAATCCATTGAATTTCACGCTCGGAATCAATTATTCTTCAAACACAGTAAGTGAAGTTGAAACAACCTCATTTATAAATGATAACGTCACAGTTGTATTTGCTGATTTGTCCAAACAAGAAAATATCAGTTACTTGCATAACACAATCATTCCAAGTTATCAAAAAATAACAAATATACCTATGTTGATATGTGACATTTCAATAGCTAAATACACTTATAAAAACGGACATTTAGGAATAAGTTTAAATACAGAGAAATATGAAACTTTCTCAAAAGTGTACTCGATGTATTACAAAGATGGTGATGATATAAATATATATTGCAAAAAAGCAAATCAAAGAATTCAAAATGAAGATGAAGTTTTAAAACTATCATCAAATTCAAACATCGATGATCTGTACAAATACGTACAATCTTCATATACAAATTAAGGGGATTTATTAAATCCCCTATTTTTATTTGATATTTTCTTTTATCATCTTTTGCAAGAAATCGTCGTATGTTCCTCTAAAATCAACAATAGTTTGATCTCTTTTGATGTAAATTATTCTATTAGCGATACTGTTTAAAAATTCATGATCGTGTGATGTGAAAAGTAAAACTCCCTTGAAATTCATCAAACCTTTATTCAATGCTTCAATTGATTCCAAATCCAAGTGATTTGTAGGATCATCAAAACAAATCAAATTTCCAGGATGCAATTGAAGTCTTGTCAATTTCAAACGAACTTTTTCACCACCTGAAAGAACTCTAACTTCCTTCAATGCTTCATCTTGAGAGAATAACATTCTTCCAAGATAACTTCTAATATAGGAATCTAATTGATCGGAAGAATATGGACGCAAATAATCAATCAAAGTATCTTTAATATTATCAAATTCATTCAAACTTGATGAGAAATATTCTTTTTTAATTGTAATTCCAAATTTGAAACTACCTGAATCCTGCTTTTTCAAATTGAATAAAATGTCGAAGAAATTTGTAATTGCCAAAGCATTTTCACATACAAATGCTACTTTATCGGTATTATCAAGTGTGAAACTGACATTCTTGAAAAATCCATTTAAAGTTAAATTGTCAACAAAAAGAACATCCTTGCCGATATCACCTTCATATTTAAAGTCAATCCATGGATAACGTCTTGAACTGGGTTTTATATCCTCTAATGTGATTTTTTCCAAAAGTTTCTTTCTGGAAGTAGCTTGCCTTGATTTGGAAGCATTAGCGGAGAATCTTGCGATAAATTCCTTCAATTCTGCTATTTTTTGCTCTTTTTTCGCGTTTTGATCTTTCGCCTGTCTTTGTAATAATTGACTGGACTGATACCAGAAGTCGTAATTACCAACAAACAAATTGATCTGCCCGTAATCAACGTCCAAAATTCTTGTACAAACCTTATTCAAAAAATATCTATCGTGTGAAACTATCAATATAGTATTCATAAAATCTGCTAAGAAATCTTCAAGCCAAGCACTTGCTACAGGATCCAAATCGTTAGTAGGTTCATCTAATACTAAAATATCTGGATTTCCGAATAATGCTTGAGCCAAAAGAACTTTAACTCTCAAAGATTTCTCTATATCTTTCATCAACATCTGATGAAATTCTTCTTTAACACCGAGGTTGTTAAGCAAGTTTGTTGCTTCAACCTCAGCATCCCAACCATTCAACTCAGCAAATTCTGTTTCCAATTCACCAGCTTTTATTCCATCTTCCTCAGTGAAATCTTCCTTTGAGTAGATCTTCTCTTTCTCATCCATAATTTCAACCAAACGAGGATTACCCAATAAAACAGTACGCAAAACTGAAACATCATTGTAAGCTTCGTGATTCTGTTTTAAAACAGACATTCTCTCGTTTTTATCAATTTCGACTGATCCGGTTGTTGGTTCAAGATCATCTGTGATAATTCTTAAAAATGTGGACTTACCAGCACCATTAGCACCGATAATTCCATAACATTCGCCTTTCTTAAAGGAAATATTAACATCTTTAAAAAGCGTTTTACCGCCAAATTGCATCGATAAATTTGTAACTTTCAACATTTTTAACACTCTTCCAAAGCTTTGATCAAACCATCAACTTCCGATAAACTCAAAAGGGTACCGCCAGCAGCTAAATCATGGCCGCCTCCTCTAAATTTAGTCATTGTAGGGCCGATAACTTTCTGTTTACTTCTCACAGAAACTCTGTATTTAGCTTGTGGATCATCAGTTTCACTTATGGAAACACAAACATCAACATTATCGATATTTCTAAATTCTGATAACATCAAATTAGCATCTAAGCTGGTGATATTAAGCTCATCCATATCCTTCTTAGTCAAAATATAATAAACAATACCATTTGAAAATTTGTAGTTATTCAAAACGAATTTCTTAAATTTTAACATTTGCCAATTTGTCTCATACATT
>CALVKB010000016.1 GCA_944332485.1 uncultured Bacilli bacterium
TTGAAGTCAAAAAACAGCATTATCATTTTAAAAAATTTTTAAGTGCTTAGTTTTGCATTAAATATGATAAATAACAAAAGTTAAATATTACTTGTATATATATAATAATTTATTTATAATTACTCACGAGTTTAAAAACTCCCTGCTAGTTAATACTGCTACTATTGAACTAGCCAAAGACCATAGGAGGTAAGCATTATGAAAAATTACGAATTAATGTACATCCTTAAGCCAAGCCTTGAAGAAGGCGTTTTGAAAGCCGAGAAAGAGAATGTTTCCAAACTTCTCACAACTAACGGTTGTAACATCGGTAAAATCGAAGAGTTAGGTTTAAAAGACCTCGCTTACGAAATCAAAAAAGAGCGTAAGGGTTACTATGTTGTTCTTAATTTTGAAACAGAGAACGTCAAATCTCTCGACCAAGTTAAGAAACAATTAACATTAAATACTAATGTCATTCGTTTTTTAATAATTAGAAAGTAATATTAATTTATTAAAAAAGGAGTACAAAAAAATGATTAATCAAGTTATTTTAATCGGACGTTTGACCAAAGATGTCGAAGTTCAAAAAACAAACAGTGGCAAATCCGTCGCAAGTTTCTCATTAGCGGTGGATAGTTACTATGGAAATGGACAAAAAACATGTTCATTCATCCCATGTACAGCTTGGGGTGTCGTTGCTGAGAATCTTTCAAGATTCTGCCGCAAAGGCAGCCAAATAGCTATTGAAGGTAGATTGCAACAACGTTCATATCAAGGCAAAGATGGAAACAGATATGTTGTTGAAGTTGTTTGTACAACCATCGAATTCCTCGAAAGAAGAAGTGGTGATTCAAAAGGTAGCACCTACGAAAATATGGAAGGTGTTCCAGCACAAGCAGCCGACGACTTCTCCGAAGATACTTTAGGTCTTGATAACGACACAAACGATTTACCTTTCTAAAAGATTTAAGAAAGGAATATAAAGATGTTCAAAAGAGCAAAACCTAAACATAAAGTTTGTTATTTCACCAAAAATAACATTAAAGAGATCGATTACAAAGATGTTGAACTTTTGAAGAAATTCATCTCTCCAAATGGAAAGATCACTCCAAGAAGAACAACCGGTACATCCTCTCGTTATCAAAGAATGTTACGTGAAGCTATTTTAAGAGCCAGATTCATGGCTTTATTACCTTACGTAGCTGACTAAAAACAAATTTATTATAGATATTTAACAACCAGCTTGAATGCTGGTTTTTTTGATATAATTTTTTATATGATTAAAAAGTATCAAAAGGATTTTTCTTATTCTTACACTACAGGATTTTATCCGACATTCGAATTGATAAAATATAAAAAAGAATATTTAAAGTGCGTCTATGTCAATCCTAACGCAGTTGATACCGAGGGTTTTAAAAAACTTCAAATATCAATTCCTAAAGAGAAAATAATAATCTCAGAGAATGTTTTTAACAAATTGATGCTCAAAGAGAATGACAATGTCATAGGTGTTTTTGATAAATATAATGACAAATTGGATAAAGATGATAATCATGTTGTTTTACAAAGACCTTCAGATATGGGAAACCTTGGAAATATCATGCGCACCATGAACGCTTTTTCATATAAAAATCTTGCGATAATAGTTCCAACTGCAGATATTTTCAATCCGAAAACTATCCGTGCCTCCATGGGTTCAATTTTCAAAATAAACATCGAACTTTTCAATAGTTTCGAAGAATACATTGAAAAATATAAAGATCACACTTACTACCCATTCGCATTGCAAAATTCAAAACCTATGCAATCTTTAAAAAATATCAAAAAACCATACTCTTTACTCTATGGTAATGAAGCAACAGGCCTTGATAGAGAATTGTTAAATGAGAATACATTAAAAATTGAGCAAGCCGATGATATAGACTCACTCAATTTGACAACAGCTGTAGCAGTAAGTTTGTATTACATCAAAAACCTAGAAAATAATTAGGAATTAGAATCCTTTTTGTCATCTTTTTTCTTCTTTGTATCGAAATTTTCAACATTCTGATTAATATCGACAACTTTTCCATTCAAGATTGTCTTTGTCTGTTTTTTAACATATTCAACCTTGGAAAAGAAAAGAAAATATATAAACAGAAATATCATCATAAGATTCAACAAACAAACGATTGTCAACATCACATAATCAAACGAGCCAACCTTTGTTGAATCCTCTTGAAAATAACCACCACCAAATAAAGTCAAACCTTTGGAAATAGAGATGCTCATACCGATCAAAAAATACAAGCAAACTGCTTCAAAAATCAATACTAAAACTATAAGCAACCAATGATTCCATTTGAAAGATTTGAATCTATTTAAAAGTTTGTTCATTACTCTTCCACTTCTTCAACGTAATCAGCGTTGTGATAAACAGCTTGAACGTCTTCAATTTCATCCAATTCTTCAAGAAGTTTTTCAAATTTTTCCAAATCTTCCTTCTCAAGATGAACTAACTCGGAATTTGGAATCATCTTAATTTCATTTGTTTCAAATTCTGTTATTCCCATATTGTTTAAAACATCCTTAGTTTTGGCAAAATCTTTCGGATTAACATACACTTGAATGAAATTTTCATCGATCAATTTGACTTGTTGAACATCAACTTCATCCATGATCAAAGCTTCAGTGATGCCATCAACATCACTACCTTCAAATTCCAAAACTCCTAAATTATCAAAGTTGAAACTGACACAACCAGTATTTCCCAATTTTCCACCTTTATGTGTAACTGCACTTCTAATTGCAGCAAATGCTCTTTTATCATTGTCAGTCAATGTATCGATGATCAAATTGACATTTCCTGGGCCGAATCCTTCATAACGGTTGGAGGAATAAGATGTGCTGTCCTTTCCTTTAGCTTTTTGAATAGCTCTTTCTATAACATCTTTTGGAACAGATTGTCCTTTGAATTTTTCAATAGCTGAACGAAGAGCAAGATTCTCCTTTGGATCTGGGACTCCTTGCTTTGCAGCCATATATATTTCTTTACTAGCACGATTGCATAACGCAGATTTTGCAGCGTTGGTCTGTGCCATTTTCTTGGCTCTAACTTCATGTGCTCTACCCATATAAATACCTCTTTCTTAAATTTTCAACTTTATTATTATACTATTTATATATACTAAATAAAAAATTGTACAAAACTGATAACTTTAATAACTTATAAAAATAAATTGGGCTGTTGTTGACAGCCCAATATGATTTATTCCTCTGTTTTCTCTTGTTTATCGAAGTCTTTAACTTCGGCTTTTCTAAAATCTGTTTTCTCCTGATAAACTAAATCAACTGCAGATTTGAAAAATTGAATTTCCATCTTATTACGTAAATAAGAAGTATTTAATTCTAGTGAGTTGAATTTATCGATGATATCCAAAACATCAGCTTCGGAATTTGCCAAAATACCTGCAGTCAAAACAGCGACACGGTAATCTGTCAAATCTGTTGTATCTAACAAATCTTTCTTGTTGTCTTTCTTGATTGATAAGAAAACTTTGTTAGCTTTTTGGTTTTCACCTAAAAGTAAATAGATGTATATCTTCTCACCTGAAATTGTGTAAAGCATATCAACAGGGAGATATTTTGAATAATATTGAATGGTATTTAAATCATCAATAGCTTCTTCAATATTCTCGTGATACAAATTGTCACAATACTTGTAGTACAAAGTTTGAGCTTTGTAATATGAATTGTAATCGCTGAAACTTGGGATAACAAAATCAACATTGTTCACAGAGTTAGCTTCATTCAAAAGCAAAATGTTATATGCTTTTCTGTTTTCTTCTGAACGAGTGTTGATAAATGTATACATATCATTATCATAATCGGATTTAAACGGTAATAATTCATAAAAAGGAATAATTGTGGAATAAATACCTGTCATAAAAATACCTAATCCAACTGAAACAACAGTATCAGATGCACCTTGTTTCTGTGAGATGAAATAACCGACCACAAGTAAAATAGCAACCATGATCAAATTGGTCACATGACCGAAGAACAAATAAGAAGTTGGTTTGCAATTCTCGTCTTTTGGTTTAAATCTTAAATGGAAATCCAAAATCTCACCTATTTTGAATGAACTTTTGAATTTATTATTCACTTTGGTTAATCTTATACCGAAAAATTCAACCATCTGAACTTGATATTTTCCAATCAATTTTGCTGCTAAAATCTTACCACCGTTATAAACTAAGAAAGCAACCAAGCAACCTATAACCAACGAAAGACCATTTAAAAGCATACCGTTGAAAGTTGCATCATTTTGCAATAAAGGTATAACATAACGATCAAATATCAAAACTAAAGCAATAGCATACAATGCTGTCAAGCAGATAACAACCCAAGACAGATTGTAATCGAAAAAGCCTTTTTTCAAAGGTCTTTTGGACTTGACATCCTCTTTATTGGATGTAACTTCTTCATTTAATTCATTATTCTCTGACATTAAATTTCCTCCTAGAAAAGACGTTTATAATTATAAATTAATATACTTTATTAAATGTAATATTTAATCACCTTGTGAAGGTTATGTTAAAATATAAATAGTTTATTACTAAACAATTTGATATTAATTAATAAAATTGTTAAACATAAAATAGCATTTAAAATTCATTAATTTCTTAGTTTTAAAAACTTCTTATATATCGTTTTGACTTCTTTTTCATCAATGTTTAGAAAACCAAAATTGATATGTAAATTTAAAGAACTAACCCAATCTGAAAACATCAAAACACATTTATTTATACTTTTTGTCTTGCTATCAAAAATAACATTACATAACTTTACAATCTTAGTTTTCAACACATTTTTGTTCAATTTAACAAAATCATTCATGATGATAGCGATACCTTCACCATGGGTTAAATTGTCATATTTTCCAGTTAGAATATGTTCAGCTTTATGTATAGGCATATTGTAATTTTCTAAAAAAGAGGTGATTCCACAGTGAGCTAAACTTCCAAGTAACATCATCTTTTTTCTCGATTGAACATCAAATTCTCCATTAAGAACCACTTTAGAAACTTCAACAATCTGTTTTAAAACTGAAAGTGAAATATCATCACTGACATTATTATCACTTGAAGAAAAATATCTTTCTAATGTATGGCAAAACATATCAGCGATTCCAACCGCTAATTGATATTTTGAACATGTTTTTGTCAAATAAGGATTCAAATAAGACAGATATGGGTAATTTGTGATGGAGCGAAAACCTTGTTTCATCTTCTTTTTCTTATCACTCATAACACAAGAGTTACTCATCTCAGAACCCGAACCTATCAAAGTGATGCAGGTGACTAACTTCAAAGTATTGATTGGTTTGAATTTTCCATACATCAAATCTGTAATGTCACCTTGATAATAAAAATTATTGCAAACATACTTTGCCATGTCTAAAACAGATCCACCACCAACTGCAAGAATACAATCTACGTTCTCTGTTTGACAAAGTTTTAGTATTTCTTCAGCTTTATGAACTTCCGGGTTTGGTTCAATATCGTTATATTCAATATATTTAATTTCATTTTCTTTGAGAGATTTTACAAACAAATCATAAAATCCGCTCTTTTTCAAAGAATTTCGTCCAAAAAGAAATAGGACTTTATTAAAATTATTCTCTTTTAATATCTTTCCAATAGAAATTTCTTTCTCCTCTTCAAGATAAATTAATTTAGTTGGTATATTAAATTCCATAATTTACTTATTCTCAAATTTCAAAAGTTTATCAACCGATCTTTGAATATCACCATCTATGAAAAAGAAGAACTTCTCAACATCATTATCGACATCTCTTGTTATAGGAAGAGAGATGTAATCCAAAATAACACTTAAAAATGCGTTGGAATAATAATCAACTAACAATTGATAATCTTCACTTCTCAAAGTTTCATATCGTTGGACTTTGTTCTTTATAAAACTCTTGATAGTCGTTCTTAAATCGTCATTCAAAAATGTTTTCAAAACATTTTTCGCATTGACATTCTCCAAAATGTTAAGCAAAAAATCTCTGTTCTTATAAATATAGGTGAACAAGCTTTTGATATTTATTTTGATATTTGATACTTCCTCCAATACGAATGGATTATCAAATTTAAAAATGTACATCAAACAATCTTCCAAACTGGAAAAGTAATAATAAAAATTCTGCCTAGTGATATTAGCCTTATGACAGAGATTTATTATTGTTATCTCACTATATTTGGTAGTTTTTAAAAGAGATTTCAAAAGATTACTTAAAATCAAAGCTCTATTTTTCATATTTTTATTTTAACATTTAAAAATTAATTTCTCGTTTAAGTTGCTAACAATATTTTAAACAAAAAGTTTTATTAGAAACATTAAAAAAACTCAAATATAAAAATATCAAAAAATTTTATATATGTAAAAAAATTGACATTTTATATAATTTTGAATTTAATAATAAATGAATTTTTTAGGAGTAATATTACAAATGAAAAATGTGAAATTGATAAAAAAATATGCCAGATTAATAGCGGAGTTCGGTTTGAATGCCTCAAATAAACAGGATGTTGTCATTGAAGCGAATGTCGAACATCACGATTTTGTCCCTTATTTAGTCAATGAATTATACAATTTGCATGTCAAAGGAATTCAAGTAACTTACGTCGACGAAACTGTAAAAAAACTCAGTTTGCTCAAAGCTCCGATTAAAAAACTTGAGAAAGTTGAAAAATGGGAAGTTGAGAAATTCAAAGAAGAGACAGAAAATCACATGGCGAGAATCATCTTGGTTGGTTCCAACCCAGAGATGCTTAAAAAAGTTAAACCTGAAGCAAAACGTGCCTATCAAAAAGCCAGAAAAGATGCTTTTTATCAATACGTTGATAAATACAACTCCAACGAATTAACTTGGTGTAAAGTTGCTGTACCAACAAGAAGCTGGGCGAAGAAAGTTTTTCCAAACGATACCCCAACTCAAGCTTATGATAAGTTGTGGGATTGTATATTTAAAGCCTGCCGTATCGAAGAGGAAAATTTTCCAATTGAAGAATACGAACAACACATTTCAATTTTGCAAAGAAAAGCGACAATTTTGACCAATATGAATATCAAAACTCTCCATTACACCAACTCATTAGGAACTGATCTTGAGATAGGTTTACCAAAGAAAGCTATTTGGAAATGTGCTCAATCTGAAGAAGGCTACTCCGGTCATCTTTTCACCCCAAATATCCCCACTGAGGAAGTTTACACCTCACCTCATCGTGATCGTGTCAACGGAATCGTTTATTCAAGTAAACCTCTTGCTTTCGAAGGAGATTTAATTAAAAACTTTTATCTGAAATTTAAAAATGGTGTTGTAGTAGACTTCAATGCTGAAGAAGGTTATGAAAAACTCAAAGCTATAATAGAATTTGATTCTGACAGCAACCGTTTAGGTGAAGTCGCTTTAGTTCCATTCCACTCACCAATATCAAATTTGAAAACAACTTTCTTTTTAACATTACTTGATGAAAATGCTGCATGCCACCTCGCATTAGGAGATTCATTTGGTGATTGTATTCAAAATGGTGAAAATTTAGAACCTATTGAACTTATCAACAAAGGCTTAAACTGTTCAAAAATGCACTGTGATTTCATGATCGGTACAACCGATTTGAAGATCACCGCCACATCATATGACTCCGATGACAATAGAGAAATAACAATATTTGAAAACGGCGATTGGGCTTTATAAAACACGCATCAGATGTTCCATACATCTGATGTTTTTTTAATAAAATAAGAATTTTAAAATGCTAAAAAAATTTATATTATTAGAAAAATATATATAGAATATTTTGTTATAATCAATATGGTTCAAATGAAATTTTTCATTTGGTAGCAATATTTTTAGGAGGTCTAAATGGCTACAAAAGAAAAGAAGTACGTCTATTCCTTCAAAGACGCTTACGGCAAAGGTAAGGAATTACTTGGCGGTAAAGGTGCTGGTCTTGCTGAAATGACCCACATTGGAATCACAATTCCACAAGGCTTTACTGTTACAACTGAAGCATGTAATCTTTACTACCAAGAAGGTAAAAAAGTTCCTGAATTCCTCAGAGAACAAGTTTTGAAAGGTATTGAAGACCTTGAAAAACTCACCGGTAAGAAATTCGGTGGTGACCCAACAAACAGACAAGTTCGTCCTTTGTTAGTTTCTGTCAGATCCGGTGCTAGAGTTTCAATGCCAGGTATGATGGATACAATTCTCAACCTCGGTTTGAATGATCAATCAGTCGAAATCTTAGCTGAAATTACAAATAACCCAAGATTCGCATACGATTGTTACAGACGTTTCATCCTCATGTTCACAAATATCGCTAAAGGTATTAAAAGAGATGCTATGGATGCAATGCTTGAGAAAGTCAAAGAGGAGAATCATTATCAATACGATTATGAAATCACCGCTGATCAATTAAAACAACTTTGCGTTCAATTCAAAGACTATTACAGAAGTCAATTCAATGAAGAATTCCCACAAGATCCAAGAGATCAATTGATGGAAGCTGTCACAGCTATCTTCCGTTCATGGGATAACCCAAGAGCTAACACTTATCGTATGATGAACGGTATTCCATATTCATGGGGTACTGCTGTCAACGTTCAAATGATGGCTTTCGGTAACCTTAACAACAACTCCGGTACCGGTGTCGGTTTCTCCCGTTCACCTGCAACTGGTGAAAAGCACATCTTCGCTGAGTATTTAGTTAATGCTCAAGGTGAGGACGTTGTTGCTGGTATTCGTACACCATTATCAATTGAAGCTTTGAGAGAACAACAACCTGAAGTTTACAAACAATTGATTCACAACGTTGAAATTCTTGAAAAACACTACAGAGATATGCAAGATATGGAATTCACCGTCGAAGATGGTAATCTCTACTTCTTACAAACTCGTAATGGTAAAAGAACAGCTGCTGCTGCTTTGAAAATCGCTGTTGACTTAGTCAAAGAGAAGTTGATCACAAAAGAAGAAGCTTTATTGAGAGTTGAAGCTAAATCATTGGATAGTTTGCTTCACCCAACATTCTCACAAGAAGCTATCAAGAATGCAGTTGTTATCGCTAAAGGTTTACCTGCTTCACCAGGTGCTGCTTCCGGTAAATTAGCATTCTCCGCTGAAGAAGCCAAAGAACGTGGTGAAAAAGGTGAAAAAGTCATCCTTGTCCGTGCAGAGACATCCCCAGAAGATCTCGATGGTATGGTCGCTGCTCAAGGTATCTTGACAATGCGTGGTGGTATGACATCACACGCTGCAGTTGTCGCTCGTGGTATGGGTAAAACATGTATCACAGGTTGCGGTGCTGCTCACATTAATGAAGAAAAACGTGAGATGGAGATTGAAGGTAGAATCTTCACAGCTGAAGATACTATTTCCATCAACGGTTCAACCGGTGAAGTTTATTTAGGTGAAGTTCAAACCCAAGCTCCTGAATTATCCGGCAACTTCGGTAAAATCATGGAGTGGGCTGAAAAAGCTAAGAAATTACACGTTCGTGCTAACGCTGATACACCTCGTGATGCTATCCAAGCCGTCAAATTCGGTGCTGATGGTATCGGTTTGTGTAGAACTGAGCACATGTTCTTCGCTCCAGATAGAATTTTCCACGTTCGTGAGATGATCTTATCAAATACAACTGAAGAGAGAGAAAGAGCTCTTGCTAAACTTCTCCCAATTCAACAAGGTGACTTCTACGAATTGTTCATGGCAATGAAAGAGAAGAACGTCAATATCCGTTTACTTGATCCACCATTACATGAGTTCCTTCCACAAGAAGAAGGTGCAATCGTCGAATTAGCCAAAGCTTTAAATAGAACTCCAGAACAAATTCATACTAAGATTGATGAATTACATGAATTCAACCCAATGATGGGTCACCGTGGCTGCCGTTTGGATGTCACATATCCAGAAATTGGTAAGATGCAAGCTAGAGCCATTATGCAAGCTGCTATCCAAGCTGAGAGAGATTTGCGTGCTCAAAACTACACAGTTAAGAATAAACCTGTCTGCATCGAACCTGAAATCATGATTCCATTAACATTGGATCCTAAGGAATTCCGCTTCGTCAAGAAGATCATCACCGATACATGTGATGAAGTCTTAAAAGAGAACAACTACTCAATGCAATATCATGTCGGTACAATGATTGAGATTCCTCGTGCTGCTCTTTTATCAAGTGAAATTGCTAAAGATGCTGCATTCTATTCATTCGGTACCAACGATTTAACTCAAATGACATTCGGTTTCTCCCGTGATGATGCTGCAAAATTCTTGCCTTCATATTATGAACACAAGATTCTTGAATTTGATCCATTCCAAACATTGGATGTCGAAGGTGTTGGTCAATTAGTCCAAAAAGCCACATCCGATGGTAAGAGAGTCAATAAGAAATTGCACGTTGGTGTCTGTGGTGAAACAGGTGGTGATCCAGCAAGTATCGAATTCTATCATAACGCTGGTTTGGATTATGTTTCCTGTTCTCCATTCCGTGTTCCTGTTGCAAGACTTGCTGCTGCTCAAGCTGCTGTTAAAGCCAAAGGAATCAAATAATCTCAATTAAAATTAAACTGATTTGTATATAAAAAATTATCGGTCTTAAGCATCGTGCTTAAGGCCTTTTTTGATTGAGATTTTTAAAATAAATAATTATTAATATAGGACTTTTCTTTTTTTAGCAATTTGCTTTAAAAATTAAAAATTGTTTTCTTATTTTTATAATTAAATCAGCATAAACTTAATATAATTTATTTACAATTAGAACATTAAATCTAACTTTTATATAATTTATTAAGTTGAAAGGAGCTTTTATGGCACGCAGAGTATCAAACAAAAGAAATTCAATATATCTATCAGTCATAATACTCGGTTTTGTCTTTTGTATTGCAAGTTATTTTGCTAAATATTTCTCTTATGATTTAAATAGCACAGCAAGACTTTGGATGTATCTTGTACTCGGTGTATTCGCTCCATTGATCTGTTGGGTTTGTATCTTTTATCCGCAGATTGAAATTTACACAGGTAAAACCTACACGACATACTCTCATGTCATATTAGGTTTGGAGATAACACTCGGGGTTTTTGTTATCATCACAATGTTCTGTGCAAACCCGACATTCAATTTTTAATTACAAACTCTTTTTAATATCAATTGATTGGAAACAATTTTATTGTGAATATATTCTTTGCCGGTCAACTTACCTTCTTGGAATGACATAAGAGCACTCAATATATTCAAAACAATCCCTTTTACAATGACATTTGGTACCATCAAAACTGAAGCGGTGAACAAACAAATAACATAAGGGATCGAGTAACAAATTTGTTTCCACAAGCTACCTAAAATAACCAAAATGATAATCTCATTGAACAAAACGACAATATAATTGTTAAAGACAGTTGAGCGATTATAAAGGTAACTCTTCTTTTCGGTTTGTCGACTTATAAAATAAATCACAAAAAATAGAACTATGAAAATCAAAACAAAGCCGAAAAATATCAGAAGTTTATCTCTCATACTTAAATAAAATTCATTTTTGCCGACGTTGAAATGGTCATATTTAAAAAGAAAAACTGATATTAAGGAAAGACTTAACAAACTCAAAATACCATAAAGAATATATTTGTTTATTTTGTTCATATTCAAAAACTTCATCACAAAGAATGGGAAGACACCTTGCAATAAACTGGAAATACCAAAATAGAATAAATATGGACCAGATGGGAACAATAATGCTCCGAACAAATCAGCAAAAAAACCGCAGATAGCACCGTAAAATGGTCCACACACAACACTTGTGAGCATGATAGGTATAGTTCCAAAGCCGATTCTAAAAGAATTAGAACCAAACAAAGGTAAATAAGGTGACATAAAGCGTGTTAAAATGATGCTAACAACTAAAAAAATGCTTGTTAATGTCATCTTTCTTATATGTTGATTCAACAAAGATTTTCTTCTGTAAGTCTTATTTGTATTCATAATTAATAACCTTTTATTAATAATAATTTTTCATTGCACGGTTGATCTTACGCTCATCTTCCCTTTTCTTGATAGTTTCTCTTTTATCGGAAAGGCGTTTTGATTCTGCTAAGCTCAATTCAATTTTTACAAATCCTTTATTTAAAAAGACCTTACAAGGAATAACGTAGTAATGTGGATGAAGTCTAACATAATTGGAAAGATACAAGATCTCTTTTTTATTCAAAAGGAGTTTTCTTGCTCTAGTTGGTTCATGATTGAAAATATTACCCTGCTTGTAAATTGGTATATTCATCATACATATAAAAGCTTCGTTATTTTTAAACGAGATGTAGGCTTGATCTATGGAACATCCATTAACACGGATAGACTTGATTTCAGTACCGACTAAACAAATTCCTGCAGTAAAAAACTCATGCAAAAAATATTCAAATTTTGCTTTTCTATTTGTGCATATTACTGTTGAATTTGCTTTTTTATGGTTTTCCATGTCTATCTATGTTTTCTCCTTTTTGTATCTTTTCTTCTTTGTTTGTTCTTTGAAAAAGAACGTTTTTGTTTGTATGTTTCTTTTTTATGAGTGTTAGCTGATTTGCCTCTGGTATTTTTATTTTTCTTACTATCTTTAGCTGAAGTTTTACGTGTTTCAAATATATCATATTTTTCCAAAACACTTAAATCATTATTCTTGAATTTTGCAACATCTTGTTGTGACATAACTTCAAATGCTCTATTTAAAAAGTCCTTTGTGCAAACATCAACTTTTCTTCTATCGAAATCAACATTCAAAATACAAACATCGATCGGATCTCCAAATGAGTATATCTCAGTGTTGTTCTTTGAGATAACTTCATAGCGTTTCTCATTGAATGTGTAGGTATCTTTCTTCATGTATGCAAATGGCAAAAAAGTATCCAATCCGATATCTAATTTTATAAACATACCAAAATTGTTGAAACCATCAATATTAGCATGATAGGTGTACCCCAAACGCTTAGAAAGATATTTACATGTTTCTAAATCATTGACTTCATATTCAATCTGTTGAGCACGACGTTCTGTAGTTGAACTTTGAATTGAAACTTTATTTAAAATATCCTTCAAAATTGCAGGCGAATATTTATTTTTATCCAACAAATATTTCTTAACACAACGATGAACAGTTAAATCTGGATATCTTCTGATAGGTGAAGTAAAGTGAAGGTAAAAATCCTCATTCAAGCCGAAATGTCCAACATTTTCAACTGAATATTTAGCTTTGGACATCGACTTTAAAAGCATCTTATAAATCAATGTTTTAACATTCTCATCTTCTATTGAATCCATAAACTTGTTCAAATTTTTCGATGTTATATCAAATGGAAATAATTTTAAAAGATTCAATTTTCTTAAAAAGCCTTTGAAAAGTTCAATCTTATCTTGAGGTGGATTTTCATGAACACGGTAGACAGTTAAGATGTTATTTGAACTTAAAAGTTTAGCAACCTCACAGTTTGTGACAATCATAAAATCTTCGATGAGTTTTTCACCATCTTTTTGTACTCTGTCAACAACTCTGGTAGGTTGTCCAACTTCATCCAACAAAAACTTAATCTCAGTCGATTCAATTTTCAAACAATCGTTATTTTCTCTTCGTCTTCTGATAGCTTTCGCACAATCATAAGCTACCTTTAACATCTCAGTTACATCTTTATTGAAAACTTCATTTGTGAAATTAGATTCAATAAGATTGTTAACTTCGTTGTAAGTTAAACGAGCAGTAGATTTGATATATCCACGATGAACTTCAGAATATATACAATATCCTTGAGCATCGATAACCATCTCAACGGATAATGTAAGTCTTACAACGTTAGGATTCAAAGAGCAAATGCCGTTGCTGAGTTTGGTTGGCAACATCGGTACAACTCTATCAGCAACATAGATGGAAGTGCCTCTTTCATAAGCATCTAAATCCAGTGGCGAATCTTCAGTTACATAATGCGAAACATCAGCAATATGAACTGTCAAATTGTAAGAACCATTTTTGTTCTTAGTAATAGAAATTGCATCGTCAAAATCCAATGCATCTTCACCATCGATAGTTACAACAGTTGTGTTAATGTAATCTTTACGGTTGTTTTTTTTCAATTCAAAATCCAATACTTCATTTGGAATTTTCTTTATAGAATTCAAAACCTCATTTGAAAACTCTATCGGACCATCGAACTGCTCAATAATCTTTGTAATGTCACTACCAACATCGGAAGCTTTGACCAATACTTTTTGAATTGTAACATCTAAAACAATCATTCCTTTGCTGTAATCAAAGTCCCGTTTTTCAATTTTAGCTAAAACTAAATCATTCGGTTTGCATTCAAAATTGGTATTGATGATATTTATAGAATATTTAAAATCATCCAATGTCTGCAATTTCAAACTCTTGGTATCGTTCAAGACTAAAAAATTTGCTTTCAAATAATTGTTGTATTTAAAAACATCAACCAAAGTTGCATTGTTGGATCTTTTTCTTTCATCAAGTTTGACATATATGATGTCGTTCACCATCAATTTCAAACATTTATTTGAACTTAATTTAACATCTGTTTGTTCCAAAACAAGGGTGGCAAAACAAAATCCGTTGTATTTATTACAAACTTTTGCCATACGAAAAGGAGTATTTGTAATCAAAGTATATCTACCATAATCAGTTTCCAAAATTCTACCTTCAGATATAAGTTTCAAAACACTATCTTGAACATCATTCTCCTGCTTATTGCTCAATCTAAGTTTTGAAATTATCTGCTTAACGGATAAGTCATATTCATTTTGCAAAAGAGAAACTATACTTTCTTCAAAGCCCATACAAACCTCCAAATTTTCAAAAAACAAACCCTAGCTATCAACTAACTAGGGTTATAATTAAATGTACATTGTGACAATTGCTGTTACAAAGAAACAAGCCAACAATATATATGTTATCAATGATAATATCTTATCAACACCGCGTTCCTTTGTTCTAGCAAAAATATTCATCTTGTTACCACCGGTAATAGCACCTGAAGCACCCTCAGATTTACCAGATTGTAACAAACATACAACAATAGTTAGAATAGATAGAATAATCAAAATTATTTCTGCAACCATCTGTTTACCTCAAAAATAACTACTTTATTATATATAAATATTTAATATTTTAAAAGTGCAATTGAACTTTATTTACTCAATTTAACTTTACAACTTTCAACTATCAGTTTTTCTTCAATTTGTTTTTGGTGTATATCTTCTTTGAAAAATATATTATCGATTTAACTAGTTGTACTCCTACAAAGCTTCCAAGTGCCATTCCAACGACTATCAAATAAGGAATTATTGTCAAACGTTCACAATCAAATATAGTATTGACATAAGGTGTACAAGTAACAAAAGTTAATAAAAGTAAGCCTATAAAAAATGACAATATCATGAACTTATTATTGAACATAGTTTTAAATGTTATGAATTTATCACTTTTACTTGAGAATGAATGTAACAATCTTGACAAACATAAAGTAGCAAATGCGAATGTTGTTGAATAATTAGTAACAATGTTATTTGCTAAATTTTCTTTATCCATGTTATAACCGATCATAAAAGCACCAAAAACGAAACTGAAAATAATCAATCCATCAATCAAAACATTAAGTAAGAATTTTTTATCCATGATATTGGAATTTGCTTTTCTTGGTTTTTGATTCATCACAAGTGGATCATTTGGTTCAAAACCAAGGGCTATCGCTGGTAAGGAATCTGTCAAAAGATTGATAAACAGCAATTGCACTGCACTGAATGGTACAGGAAGAAGCAAACACGAACAAACTAAAACTACGATGATCGCAGCAAAATTGCCCGAGATTAAAAACTGTATCGCTTTTTTGATATTAGCATAGATATTTCTGCCATTTTCAATAGCTTTAACAATTGTAGCGAAGTTATCATCAGTCAAAATCATCGAAGATGCGTCTTTGGAAACTTCTGTTCCTGTTATTCCCATTGCAACACCAACATCCGCTTGTTTCAATGCAGGAGCATCGTTAACTCCATCACCAGTCATGGAAACGATGTTTCCACAATCTTGCCATGCTTTGACAATCCTGATTTTGTGTTCTGGAGTAACTCTTGCAAATACTCTGACATCTTTTACAAAATCCTTAAGTTCTTCGTTTGATAAATTGTCGATGACTTTACCTTCAACAGCTTTCTCACCATCATTGAGAATCCCGATTCGTTTAGCAATTGCAGAGGCCGTAATTACATGATCACCTGTTATCATAACTGGGATGATACCTGCTTTTTTACATTCCTCAACTGCTTGTTTGGACTCTACTCTTGGAGGATCCATCATAGCGATGAGTCCTAAGAAAATAAGATCATATTCATCCTCTGTTGTAATTTCACTTGAATCAATCACATTTTTATAAGTGAAAGCTAAAACACGCAATCCGTTTTCAGAATAATGTAAATTTTGTTCTTCTATTATTTTTTTATCATTTTCTGTGATCAATCTAACTTCACCATTATCAAAGATGAATTTTGAACGGTTTAAAATAACATCAACAGCACCTTTAGTTATCACTCTCAAACCCTGGGAAGTATTTATCAATACACTCATCAATTTTCTGTTACTATCGAAAGGAACTTCGGAAATTCTCGGATTTTCCATCCTCATAACATCTGATTTATATTCGTATTTCAACCCAAGGTCAATCAGAGCAATCTCAGTTGGATCTCCGATTGATTTACCATCAGATAAAATAGCATCGTTGCAGAAGATAGAATCCAACAACAATGGTTTAATTGAATCAAGTTCAACCTTATCTTTGGTGAAATCATAATCTTTAAAATTGTAAAAATAATGTTCAACTGTCATTTTGTTTTGAGTTAATGTTCCTGTTTTATCTGAGCAGATAATTGAAACACTTCCAAGTGATTCTACCGATTGAAGTTTACGCATTATCGCACCTTGTTTGGCCATCTTCTGTGTTCCAAAAGCTAAAACAATACTGACAATGGAACTTAATGCTTCTGGAATAGCTGCAACAGCTAATGCGATAGCGAACATGATGGCATCAATAACTTCAGCCTTCATCGCAAAAATCTGTACAAGCATTATGATCAAACATAAAATCATTATTATTATTGACAGTTTCTTGCCAAATGAATCCAAATTTCTTTGTAAAGGAGTTTTCTTCTCTTTAGCATTTTGCAACAAAGTAGCAATTTTACCAATTTCAGTTTGCATACCGATATTGCAAACAATAGCTTCAGCTCTACCGTATGTTACAAAACATCCAGCATAAACCATGTTTTTTCTTTCAGCTAATGGACATTCTTCATTTATGATATTCTTATGTTTTTCAACAGGAAGTGATTCACCAGTCAAAGGAGACTCATCAACTTTCAAGGAGTTACATTTAATCAATCTTGCATCAGCAGAGATATAATCTCCCGCTTCTAATTCAATGATATCACCGACAACAACTTCCCTTGAAGGAATTTGAACAACAACTCCATTTCTTCTAACTTTCGATAGTGGTGCAGATAGTTTTTTCAAACTGTTAATCGATTTCTCAGCTTTCAATTCTTGAACGGTACCTAAAATAGCATTGATGGTGATGACAACTAAAATAACTATTCCACTTGATATCTCTTTGAAAAAGAATGAGACAATTGCTGAAATGATGAGGATTATGACAAGAAAATCCAAAAATTGTTTTAAGAAAACAACAAAAGGATTAGTTTTTTTCTTACTTGTAAGTTCATTAAAACCATCTTTTGCCTGTTTTTGCTTTATCTGTTCATCAGATAAATCTTCAATTTGATTGTTTACTTCAAGTCTTACATCCTTTTCGTCTAGTTGGTAGAATTCCATAATTAATCACCTTTCTAGCAATAAAAACGACTTTTATTGCTTTACAATAAAAGTCTCGCTACTAGATACGAACCGGATAATTGCTTATCGGGATGACGATTCAGTATACACAATATTGTGCAAGCTACTCCCTTTTCAACACTAGTTTATAAACTTATTTTTGTATTGTCAAAGAAAAAATTTAACAAATAAAATTATTTAAAAATAAGAGTTTTTATATTATTCTAAAATTTACTATTTATTGATTTAAAATGAAACTTAACAACTTATTTATATTTTTAAAAATTGTATTTAGTTAATTTCAAACCAGAGTATATTTTTCTGATTTCAATCTTATTATCAACAACTTTCAATTTATATTCGTTAAATTCACCATTTCGATAATTGTTTGTAACTCCATCATCCTCATAAAGATGACCTCTAGCTTTGTTTTTATAATAAAGAAAGTCAATATTATATTTATCCATATTCAAATGAGAAACATCATCTTTAAATACAGGTATTATCGCATCATCTTTAATAAACAAACCAAGTTGATCAATATTCAATTCAATATCGTAGAACTTTCCACCTTTGAATTTTTGATTAGTGAAATAGTTGATCCAATTACCTTTTGGAAGATACACTGAACGATGAGTCTTACCTTGTTGTAATATAGGAGAAAGAACCATGTTTTCACCAATCATCACTTGATCATTTATTCTTGTACAATTCAAGTCTTCATGATTATAGTAGAACATCGGAGCAATAACCGGAGTACCTTGCACGTAATTATCATGAAGTAATGTATACAAATATGGTATGAATTTATAGTGTAATTTGAGATATTTTCTATAAATATTCAAACATTCTTCATCAAAGGCAAATGGTTCTTGAAAACGTGAGTTGATTGTTGAATGATTTCTGAAAAATAATGAAAAACAATTAGCCTCAACCCAACGGATGAGAAGTTCTTTAGTACACTCATTACCAAAACCACCGATATCAACACCATCGAAAACAAAGTTGGATAAATTCATGGAAGCAATCTGTGGCAAAGATGTTTCCAAGTGAGCATATAAAGATTGATTATCACCGTTCCAACATGTTGAGTATACAAATGTATCATTGAAACTAGCACGAGTTATAACACACGGTCTTCTGTTGTTCTTAATAAAGGCCTCAGCTATAGTCTTTGTCATATATGATGCATATAAATTATGAACTTCATCATGCAAAATCGTTCTGTTTTCGTTAGAAAAATCAACATCATCTGGAAGTGGACCGTTGAAGGAAGCTGGCTCATTCATATCTGTCCAAATTCCTCCGAATTTGTACTTATTTAAAAATTCTTCAGTAACATCAGTTAAATAGTTTCTTGTTTCTTTTTTAAAGTAATTTGGATAACAAGAATCACCTGGCCATACAACGTTTACATAATCTTCATTGTTATATTTAGCAAAAAGATCGTGTTCTTTCATGTAATCATAAAGAAAATAACCATCTAATTTTTTAACTGCTGGATCGATGATTGGTATAACACTCACACCATCTTTTGATAATGTGTTAATCAAATTTGTAATATTTGGAAACTTCTTATCATCAATAGTGTAAACCATATAACGATCCATATAATCAATATCTAAATGGATGTAATCGATAGGTAAATCATATTTTTTGAATTTTTCAAAAATATCAAGAACTTCATTTTCAGTTTTATATGACCAACGTGACTGGTGATATCCTAGCATTTTCAAAGGTGGTATATACATATCTTCGAAAAATGATCTGTAAGTTTTGGAAATCGCTGAAGGTTTATCACCGAAAATAACAAAGTAGTCATATTCGCCTTTAAAGGATGCAATATAAAGAAAATCAGAGCTATAACAACCAAGATTGAATATAGTTTTATATGTTGATAAATAACAAATACCACAATAATTATTTTCAAAATTACGAAGCATTACAAAATTGATGGATTTATATAAAGATTTATATGATTCATTATGTTGACTTGGATCATCGTTATTATATTGAACGTATTCATAACCTCTTTTATCGATGAAACTAGCTTTATCGCCTAATCCATAGATACAATCTTTATCAAACAAGGAAATGTTAATTTGTGTTTTGAAGTCATAATATTCCACTCCATGCTTGTGTCCTTCCAAAACACTTAAAGAAAAATCTTTCTCCTGTTTTATTATTTTTGTTTTTTCTTCATCTGTGTATTCAGTTAAAACAACTTTTTTATCTTTATCTAAAATTGTAACATAACAATTTTCATCAAAAATAAAATATTTTTTATATTTGTTAGAGTAAATTGTCAAACGTTTACTGTCATTATCAACAATTTCTAATCCTGCTTTAACTTTTCTTTTAAGTAGATTTTTTGATAAATTAATCAACTCTAAATTATTGAACTTGCCATTACGTGAAATTCTAATAAAATTATCATAAAATTGGATTTCAACGAATTCATTTTCGTTTTCAACTTTCAAGCTTTTATCTAAGTTAATTGAATATTTAAGCATATATTCACCTCAAAACAATCATATTATAGATGATTTTTATACAAAATGAATGGATTGACTATATTAAAAATTAACAATAAAATTATTGAAAAAGGAGAGATATATGTCCACTTATAAACTGACCTTTTCTGTCAATGGAACAAGAAGCGAGCAAATAGTTAAAGCTAACTCTTCAATAGATGCTAAAAAGCTTGTTCAAATGCAATATGCTAATCAAAGAATTACATTTTACAGCGTTGTCAGAATCAATTAAAAATAAAATTAGCTATTAAAAAGCAAATTGTAAAATTTCATATATATTTCACTTCTTTTTTTGATGCAAAAATATTAAAATTTTAGATGTTAAAAAGCAATTATCTTCAGGGTGAGATGAAATTTCTCAACTGGTGGTAAAGTCCACGAGCAAATTTACATTTGCAGATTAGGTTAGATTCCTAAACCAACGGTAAAGTCCGGATGAAAGAAGAATTTAGAAGATAATCCGCTTTTATTAAAGAGAGGTTATTTTTCTATGACTACAAAAATATCAAGTTTGCCAAAAACAAAAGATGAAAAACAGAATGTTCAAAAAACACATAAAATAAAAAGGAATCAAAAAATTCAAATTTTAACTTTGGTTGCACTTTTTACCGCTATGGCATACATCCTCCATTTCTTCCAAGTTAAAGCTTTCTCATTTTTAACCTATGAACCGAAAAATATAATAGTAACTCTATCTGGAATAGTCTTAGGTCCTTTTTATTCTGTTGTTGTTTGCTTTTTTGCAGCTTTTTTGGAATTGATCACAACATCAGATACTGGTTGGTATGGATTTTTGATGAATTTCATCGCTGGTGTAGCTTATTCACTTCCGATTGTTTTGATATATCGTGTCAAAAAAAATACATTATCTTTGATCATTGGATTGATAACTGGAACCTTGTCTTTATTAGGTTTCATGTGTTTGCTAAATTTAGCTATTACCCCACTTTATCTTGGTAATAATTCAATTGATTCATTCACATCTAATTTCAAAGTTGTTGTTGCTTTGCTTCCAACTGCGATTGTTCCTTTTAACACTATAAAAGGAATACTTGATTCAATATTCATCATGGCTTTCATTAGACCTATTTTGCAGATGGTCAGTGTTGTTCCTGGAACATCAGGATTGATGAAGGAAGAGAGTAAAGTTAAAAATATCATCTATGCCGCACTGACAATAATTCTTGTTTGTGTAGCAATCACATTGTTAATTTTGATGATTACAAAAGTTATCGGTTAATTTTTAAACCATTTATTCTGTATAAAATCCAAAGTTTTGTCTAGATCATCCTCGATCAAGCACGCTAAACCGAATGCGAAGCTTGGCATCGGCAATGAAGTTTCCTCGTCAAATTCAATCTCATCCTCAGGTGGAAAATCACCTCTTACGATATAAAATTTATTATCAGATTCAACAAGAGATTTTCCTTGATTTGATTTGCGAACATAACCTTTTAACTTGATCATAATATTGTTTCCTCAATTAAAATTATACAAGTTATATTTTTATAGTTGAGCAAAATTATCACATAAGTAAATGATATTTTGTTTATATTTCTAATATAAAAAATATAAGTTATCTTATTTTGTTAAAATTAAATTTCAAGGAGATTTTAATTTATGGAAGAATGCAACAAAGATAAAGTATATGATGAATATTTTAAAAAATTAGATGATACCCGTATTTTTTATTTAAAACAAAATAGAAATTACAAAATTTTGACTTATGTTATTTTAAGCATTGTTGTCTTATGTTTTATAACAGTGATCGTTTTAGTTTTCGCTGGAAAAGATAAAATAAATCAATATTACAATTTGATTCCGCTTGGAATCGGATTTATCGCTGTTATCGTTTTCATGGTTTTGAATAAGATAAAAATAAAACAAGGGATAATTGATGCCGGTGTCTATTACCAAGAAAAATACTCCTGTTTATTGAATGAACTTGAGTATGTCTGTAATGATAAAGTCACAGATAAAACATTCACTTACAACGGTAGCTTTTCAATCGATGAATTTGAAGATGCAATGTATTTCAAAGATATTCTTAAATGTACTTCAAGAAACTTATTAGAAGGTAAAATAAACGATGAAGATTTTACCCAGATTGATTGTGCACTTGGAATAAAACCATTGGATAACTCACTTGATAAGATTTTATTATCAACCAAACCTAAAAAAGATGATCATCAGATGATTCCATGTTTGTATGGAAGAATGTATCGCTATAATTACAAACTTGAGAAAAATGAAAGAGTTATTCTAACATTCGTTGCTCATTCCACTTACAATCCAACAAACACCAAAGAACTTCACAAATACGAAAATAAAGAATTCAAGATTAATGACAATATTATCGTTTATGCAAGTTCAAAGGAACTAGTCAACGAAGTTTTGACTGATGAATTGAAAGATTTAGTGAATAGTTTCAAATTTAACGACAATGTTCAAGGTGGTTTTATCTGTTTCAACAATAATGGTTTATATTTAGCATTCAACATCAAAGAAACAACATTGGAGTTGCCTATAAAGAAAGAAAAAGATAGAAATGTTTTAATCGATCTTATCAATTTGGATAACTTTGTTACATCCTTCTGTTCAACTGTTAAAAAATAACGTTTCACATACAATTTTGATTTGTAAATTTAATTGTTATTTATCATATTTAATGCAAAACTAAGCACTTAAAAAAATTGAAAAAACAACACATGCAAAAAAGCACGAATTCATCGTGCTTTTTATATGCCCTAATATTACTAAAA
>CALVKB010000017.1 GCA_944332485.1 uncultured Bacilli bacterium
CTATTGCTAACACCTGCATTAACATATGGTGAGTTACTGGTCATTGTGCCGATAGAAACGATGGGGAAGCCGCGCATGAAAAAATAAAAGAGACTTGAGTGAAATAAATCTCAAATCTCTCTTATTAATTGATAAAACTTTAATTAAAATTATTTAGTTTTCTTTTTCTTCGGTTGTTTAGTATTTTTTGCTGATGCTGGCGTTTCTTCTGTTTTATTTTGCTGTTCAAAAATAGTAACACGGACATCAGAACCTAATGTTTTTGTAATTTCATCCTCAGATAAGATTGTTCTGTCATCTTTCATCACTTCAACATCTGTCAACTTTTGAACACCTTTATTAGTCTGTCTGACAAAATTATTATTACTATCCACCTTCAATTTGGAATTAACAAACATATTAGCTTGTTTCACCAAGTATCCATTTTTCTTTTTCTTTGAGTGAAACAAATTGTAAAAATGCTCTTTGATAGGAATCTGATTATCATGTTCCTTCATATATTGTTGCAAAGATCTATCATGCAAAACACTCTTAGCAATTTCAATTCTCGCTTTTTGACGTCGTACCATGATCTTTGTTAAATTATGGTTCTTTTTAGTTATGAATGTCCCAACATTATCGACAACAACATTGTAAATTTCATCGATACCAACAGCTTCGAAGTTATGTTCGATGATGAAATTTTCCAATCTCTCAGGTTCTATTTTCAAAACGATGTACTTTCTTGCTGGTACAATGATTCTCTTTGTATCAATGTTGTTTGTTTTCAAATATTCATCAGCAAATGTTAAATAAAGACCTTTATATCTAAAACCGAAATCTGAAACAACGATATCACGCCAGTTGTTATTGAAAATTGAGATTGCAAGTGTCTCTTTGAACTTCTGCTCTTTCCCTTCATCAACATTTTCATAAACAACTCTAGCATCTATTTTCAAAGTATCAACTATTGTATTCTTATTCAATTTGATTATTAAACCAAGAACAACTCCGACAATCACCAAAACAGCGATTAAAACAACTGTGCACAATAGGACTATAACACCCATGTTCTCCTGTAAGAAATCCATATTTTATCCCCCTTAAAATATCTTCTTAGTTATAAATATACTTTGTTTGAGTAATTTTTTCAGATTTGGAAACTCCAAATGATAAAAATTTAGTTTCAGTCTTTCAGCTTTTTTACCATTGTATTTTTTATCACCGACAATAGGATGAGATATATTAGCCAATTGACATCTTATTTGATTCTTCTTTCCGGTATCAATTTTAACAATCAACTTACTTTCATTTTTGTCTTTGTCATACTCACACTTAAGAATCTCAGTGATTGCTAAAGTATCAGTTTTTCTTTTACTTACAAAAACATTGTTGAATTTATCTGTGAAAAGATAATTTTTTAAAACTATCGGAAGTTCACCATTGATTTTATCAGAGCAAACACACTCATAAATTCTCACAACATCCTTGTTTTCAAATTCCTTTTGCAATATATTTTTGTATTTTATATTCTTTGCGAAGATGACCAAACCAGAAGTATCCTTATCCAAACGATGAACGATGAAAATTTTGTTGATCGGATTGTTCTTTTTAACATAATATGAAACCTGTGAATACAAATTATCATCAAAAGGATGTTTCGGATCCCTTATTGTCAATAATTTATCCTTCTTATTTACAACAATGATATTTTCATCCTCATATACAATTCTTAGATACTCTTTTCTTTTTTTCATCATCTAGCGGAATTAATAACTAAATTACTAAGATATGTCTGCAAATTACGTTTAGCGTAATCTTTTGGAACTCTCACCTTCCAGTTGCAACCTAATGTTCCAGGAATGTTGATTCGGTAAGCAGAACCTTGACGTAAAAGATCCTGCATCGTACAAATGGCAATCATAGCTTTGGAAGCGAATAAATCGGATAAAATTTTATCCAACATCATCTCAGGAGATGAAACTTTCAAAAAGTTCATCATGAACTCCCAGCTTTCCTTGTGATTATCTATATAACCTTGAATTGTATCATTATCATGAGTTCCGGTATATGCAACACAATTTTCAGTCCAGAATGTTGGCAAATGTTCATTATTTATATCACAACCATCAAAACCAAATTCGAAAATCTTCAAACCTGGCCAATTTGAATTGTTCTTCAAATCGACAACCTCCTGAGTTAAATAACCAAGATCCTCAGCGATGATGTCCATATTGTCAGAACCCACTTTAATGGCATTGACAAGTTCCATACCAGGACCTTTCACCCATTCACCGATTCTGGCGTTTTTCATTCCAAATGGAATTGTGTAATAAGACTCCATACCACGGAAGTGGTCTATTCTTAAAACATCATACAATTTTTTACAGTGTTTAACTCTCTTTTTCCACCATCTAAAATCAGTATCATGCATATGTTTGTAATCGTACAATGGATTACCCCACAATTGACCATCAGCGGAGAAATAATCTGGTGGTACACCTGCAACTAAGGTTGGTCTTCTATCCTTATCAAGGAGAAATTCCTCATAATTTGCCCATGTATCTGCACTATCAAGTGCAACGTAAATTGGAATATCACCTATTATCAAAATTCCATTTTTGTTGGCGTATTTTTTCAATTTGTTATATTGCTCATCGCACAAATATTGCAAATACACCCAGAAGTAGTAATCATCCTCATGCTCCTGCTTCAATTGTTCAACAGCTTTTTTATCGTGTTTTCTTAACTTTTCATCACTCCAATCCAAGTAAGAATCACCGTTGTTGAGATTTTTAGCAACCATGAACAATGCATAATCGTATATCCAAGCTTTATTCTTCTTTTCGAAAGATCTCACTTTCTTCATAAGTTTCTCATCGAGTTTGGCATTTTCATAACTTTTTCTTAAAATTGGAAAACGTTTTTCATAGATATTTCCATAATCGATGTACTCATTGTAATTTTTACCTTGATAAAGTGAACTGCAATCCTCTTTAGTCAAAAGTTTTTTTGTTATCAAAGCTTCCAAATCAATGAAATACGGATTGAGCGCGTATGCGCTGAAAGATTGATATGGAGAATCTCCATAACTTGTTGGATTCAAAGGGAGAATCTGCCAATATTTGATCTTTGATTCTTTCAAAAAATCGACAAATTTCTTACTTTCCTTACCAAATGTGCCAATTCCATATTCGGATGGCAAAGAGAAAATAGGCATCAAAATTCCTGCACCACGTTCCATAACTATCTCCTTACTTTTTATATAAAAATTATATTATTTATGTTTGTTTTTGTTTATCGAAATAATATATTTTCACATAAAACAAAAACTTTACAAACATTTGTTTGTAAAGTTTAGCTTTTATAAATAACTTTTAATTTTTACTCAATGCTGATTGTCAACCATCTATCATTGTGATTACCAGATGCGTTATCGTAAACTCTCACATAGATTGTGTGCTTCTTGGAATCACCGATGTAGTACAATTCAGATTCAGGATTAACATAGACATTAACGCAGTCATTTGTCTCACTTGGAACTGGTAATGCGTTTCTAACTTCAAACTTGGAAGCTGCTTGACCAACAAGTGAAAAACCGTGATTGTATTCGTTCTTAAGTGGTAATTCAACGTTGTTTGAACGGATGAAACGGACTCTTGCTTGTGGTTCAACCTTTCCAGTCCAGTAGAACTCTTCAACATTGTAAATAGGGGAAATCTGAGATTTGAATTGTTCAGCGGAAGTGACTTTCTTTCCGTTAATTTCAATATATAAATCTTGATCACCAACCCATTTTGTTGTAGTTGTCTTTCTCTGAGTTGAAGTTGTAGTCTTAGTGGTCTTTGTTGTCTTTGTAGCTTTTTGTGCCATAATAATACCTCCAAAAAATCTTATTTAAGACATCTTAATTATAGATTAATATTTCAATATTAAAAGTGTTCAATCAATGAAAGTGTTTACAAAAATCACTTGATCAAATTGAGCCTTTTCAACCCGTTTAAAATTCCGTCATCATCAATATCTGTTGTAACAAAATAAGCGTGTTGCTTTGCTTCAAGTTTTCCATTACCCATACAAACACCGTAATTGACATATTTGAACATATCAATATCATTGACATCATCACCAAAGGCTGCAATCTCATCTTTATTCAAATTGAATTCCTTGATGATGGATTTTATCCCCTCCTGTTTTGAAAAAGGTTTAAAAGTGAATTCAACAGCTAAATCAAAAAATCTATTCATATTCAAATTGGTCAGCTGTTTGAGTCTTTCGTCGTAAGAAGAATCACAGAATAACTGCACCACCATCACTTTTTCATCATTTTTATACAAACTTATATCCTTCGGACGTGGTTCATAATAAACAGAATAGAATTGTTGAATAATATTCTCATCAACCACTTCTAAATATTCATTCATTCTTGTTTTCAACAAATATGAAAGGTTGTTTTCATCTGCGAATTTGATCAAATCTGAAACTGATTTTTCATCAATGTCATATTCATATATTATTTTGTTGTTGGTGAAGCAACAACCACCATTTGAGACAACATACCCATCAAAATTTAAGTAATTGAAAGTATTAAGACCTTCTAAAGAATAATATGTCCTTGCGGAGTTTATGAAAATTTTCACCCCGTTTTTTTGAATATTATTTATAGCATTCACACTTGAATTGACAAAATCATGTGTTTTATGATCGAACAATGTCCAGTCAAAATCGAAAAAAACTGCTTTGATATTCTTCATATTTAATAAGCCTTTGGCACCTCAATTTCAATATCACTCAAAGGATATGTGATACATATATGAACATAGTTGAATTGTTTGTCTGCTTCCCTTCTGTAATCTTTTTGTATATTTATTTTTACTTCACCTTTTATAAGATAACTGTGGCACCACCCGCAAACACCACCACGGCAGCGGTTTGGTGCATTCAAGCCTGCTTTTTCCAAGCTTGTTAGTAAAGTTTCATTTTCATAACAATCAATTTTGTAAATTTCACCTTCCATAAAAACAGTTAAAACGAATTTTTTAGGATTTTCAATATCCAAATCTTTACAGCAAGATTCTTCAATGTGAAGCTGTTTGATTGGAAGGTCATATTTAGAAAATTCTTTTTTAATAAATTTATAAAGATTCTCCGGACCACAGCAAAATATAGTGGAATTTTCAATATCGCAATATTTTTGAACTAATTCACTTGTTACAAAACCACTTTCATATTTGTCATTTTTCTCATCGGAAGTGACAATAACCAATTTGAATTTGTCACTTACTAATTTATTCAACTCATCTAAATAACAAGCACTTTTCAAAGTTCTGCACCCGTAAAATAAAGTCATCGGACAATCTTCATTTTTATCAGCGATAGCATGTGCCATACTGACAAATGGTGTGATACCACTACCGCCAGCGATGCAGATAATATCCTTTTTATCACGGATTGGTGAATATGTGAAATCACCACAGGGTTCACTTATAACAAATTCATCTCCAACTTTGGCTTTTTCACACATGTAAGTTGAGAAAAAGCCGCTTTTTTGAATAGCTAATCGCAAGACATTATCCAAGGCTTCTTCAGGAGATGAAACTATCGAATAAGGTCTTGAAACTAAACTTTTATTGATTTTTGTTTGCAATGAAACATATTGCCCAGCTTTGAAAAATGGGAATTTTGTACCATCGAGTCTTTTAAAAACAAACTCCGTCATCATAGGATTCAATTTATTTATTTTCACAAGCTGTGCTTTCATATACAAAGGGTGCAAACTCTCAGCTAAGTTATTAACTTTGAAATTTGTACTCACATCTTTATTCTCACCCATACTAAGATGCTTAGCACGGTTTTGGGTCAAATGTGAGAACTTTATCATATCGATAAAGCCGAATATTGATCTTTTAAATTTCATACTCATCTTCCCTTTCTTGCGATATCACCACAGGTTTGTCTTCCGACAATATCACCTGATATATATGCACTTGAAAATCCGGAACTTCTCATAGCAAATCCACCGCAGAAGCGGAGATTTTTGAAAGTGTTATCTTCTTTCATCATCATCATTCTCGGCATCAAACTATCCCATGTGTGGGTTTCATAACCATATATACTTCCTTGTGGATGTGAGGTGTATCTGGCGTAAGTTTGTGGAGTTGCTACAGCTATCTCCTCGATGCTATCTCTTATTTTTGTATTAGTTGCTTTTTCAAAAGTGCTGATGAATCTTTCGGCGATAAAATCCTTCATCTTGAAATAATCATGCTCACTGACATTTGAAAAATCATCTGACATCAACAAAGATGTGAAATAAAGGATCGTTGTTCCTTTTGGTGAACAATCCTCATAGGCTCTGTTTAAACAGACAGTTGCTTGAGCATAATTTGTTTTCAATGACTCCATCAGTTTGTACTGTTTTACAGTATCAGCAGTATCATAAATAAAGTAATTGTGATTTGTGATATTCAACTCATCGCATGATTTATTCAATCCTAAAAACATCGAAATACCACGTCCGGAAAGCTTTCTAGCGTTGGTTGCTCTTTTTTCCTGTTCACTTACAATTCTCTTATCTAAAAGTTTACCGAAGACTGTTGTTGGTGAACAATTAGCTATTATATGATCGCATTTAATAACTTTTCCATCTTTAAGTTGTACACCTAAAATGTTTCTATCATCATCGGTCAATATCTTCTCAACTTCACAGTTGTAGTATATATCACCGTTCAATTCTCTTATTCTTTGTTCCAATGCTAAAGAGATACCGTGACTTTTAAGTTTTGGAACATAAACATATCTTTTGATATATCTATATACCATCGAGGCGTAATGTAAAAAAGACAACCTATCACAATCGACACCTAAATAACACCAATAGGCGTTTAATATATCAATAGCTTTTTTAGGCATCTTCAAAGAATTCAAAACTTCATTGACCGAGTAAGAACCGCATCTTATGAAATTTGGGAAATTCTTGATCATATATTTTTTATCGGTGTTTCCATTGACACTGGAGGAGTAAGTTTGTGCCTCAACTACCTCCTTAGCCAACAAGAAAAAATCAGTTATTGATTTTCTCGCTTCTGGAACATAATAGCACATCTTCTCGATGAATTTATCAACACCTAAAGGCATTGTCACATCATATTTACCATCCAATGTGATCATCCTATATGCTTCATAAGTTCTCACCCATTCAAGTTTAGAATAGACACCTAACTCTTTGAATAAAGTTCCAATTTCACCTATATTATCATCACATCCATAATCGTTCAATTCATGTAAGGAAGCTTCAAATTCAAATCTTCCTCTGACGAAACTTGTGGCAAATCCTCCTGGAAGATTGTGTTTTTCAACAATCAAACAAGAGTGATTCTTCTGCAAAACTCTTATAGCTGCTGTCAATCCACCGTTGCCAGCTCCTATAACAACAACATCGTACTTTTTTTCACTCATAAGAAAGTACCCCTTTATACTTTGATTATATTATTTTTATTTAAGGAGAATTAAAAGGAAAATACTGCTATTTTAAAATGAATTTCAATGTGCTTGCTTGATGATCTGAAAAAGCGAACATGCTGGAATTTTCATCACTCATCATGAGATTTTCAACACTGACAAACTCGACATTTTTTGAAACGATAAAACCATCGACTGTTGAGACATAGGTGTAATCTTTTATATATTCAACATCAGTATCACGTAAACTTGGGCAATTAGAAGCAGCGTAAATATCAAACTCGTTATCGAATATTGATTTTTTATCATCATCAAACATATAGGACAACCAATCAGGTTTTTTCTGTTTTATCATATCTTGAAATGGGATATTTTCTTTTGAAAACTCCTCATAAAGTTGGTTATTTGTTAAAAGATCGTGGTTGAAATCTCCACCACAAACAACATAATTACCTTTTTCATATTCGCTTAACATGAATGAATAAAGCTGATTCAACTGTTTATTACGGATAACTCCACCTTCATCGTAAGCTGACATGTGGGAATTTATCAAAACAAGTTGTTTGTTATTCTCGACAGGTATGTAATTAACAACAAAACAACGATCCAAATCGAAGAACTTATTTGGAAAGCTCTCATCGACGATGTAACTTTTTCTTGTGCTTGTTTCTATATTGTATTTACTCAAAGTTAACAATCCGGAATTTGATTTTCCATGAGGATTGAAAACAGGATACATCAAATAAGCAGAGTGGAAATTATATGTGAAAACATTACCATAATCAGTGAAACTATCGATGATCATCTGTTTTTGATCAACATGATGTGATCTATCTGAAGAGACATCAACCTCTTGGAAAGCGATGAAATCTAAATTCAAAACTTGAATATCATCAATGATATTCTCGGTATTATAAATAACAGTATCTTTGTTTTTAGCTCTGGAATCAGATCCTTGTGTTATATTTCCGTTCTCATCGTAACCTGTATCCATGAAAAATGTAAAATCAGGTGAGTATGCTCCAAATCCGATGTTCATAGTGCTGAAGGATAATTCCTTATTAAGTTTGATAGTGGTTGTTGTATTGTTTAAAACTTCCAAACTCAAATTATCCTCAATTCGATAATATTGACAAACAACATAGATAACATAACTTGCGACGATCAAGCAGACAACTCCGATCAAAGATGCTAATGCTATCAAACAATATTTGGTGTAGTACCACCAATTCTTCTTTTTTTGAATCTTTTCTGTTGCCATCTAAATACTCCTTTTACATTTAATAAATATTGTAAAAAAATTCATATAAATACTACAAGAAAAATATATCTAACTTATAGTGGAAGAAAGCGTTTTCTTTTTTAGTTGGTATAATTTTTCTACAAGGAGAAATGTATGAAAAAATACGATAAAGAACTGGAAAAATCCTACGATCCATTACTTGTGATGGAAGAAGCTCGTAGGTGTTTATTATGTCATGATGCACCTTGCTCCAAGGAATGTCCAGCCAAGACAGACCCAGCGAAGTTCATCAGAAGTGTCCGTTTTAAAAATTTCAAAGGAGCCGCTGAAACAATAAGAAAGAACAATTTCTTAGGTGATGTTTGTGCAAGAGTCTGCCCAACTGAAAAATACTGTCAAAAAGGTTGTTCTAGAAGCGGAATCGATCGTCCAATCGAGATTGGTTTGATTCAAAAATTTGTCACAGATTTTGAAAAACAGACAAATATGAAGATCCTTGAAAAAGGTCGTAATAACAATATGAAAGTCTGCATCGTCGGTAGTGGTCCAAGTGGATTGCAAGCTGCAGCCTCTTTATCGATGATGGGATATGAAGTGACTATAATCGAAAAACACGAGAAAGCCGGTGGTTATTTACGTTACGGAATTCCAAGTTACAGATTGGAAGAGAAAGTTTTGGACAATGATATCAACACATTGAAGAAAGATTTGAAAGTCAAATTTATTTTCAATACAAAACTTGGCGTTGATGTTTCATTGGCTGAACTTAGAAAACAATATGATGCTGTTATCTTAGCTATCGGTTATTCCAAAGGTAAGATGTTACCGATGTTTGAGAATAACAGTTATGTTGAAGTTGCTACCGACTTTTTAAAACGTGTCAAAGAGAACAAAGGCAACATTGAAAAGATAGATTTCTGCATCGTTATTGGCGGTGGAGATGTCGCAATGGATGTTTGCTCTACTCTTAAGATGCTTGAAACAAAGCAAGTTATCGATGTCATCTATGAAGATACCGATGAATTGCGTGCTTCCAACAAAGAACTTCAATTAGCTAGAGAGTTGCAAGTTAATCTTCTCTGCGGATACAAACCTGTCAAAGTTGAAAACAACACAGTAATTTTTGAACATAGAAAACTCTCATCACAATTGAGTGTTACTGCAGATAAGATAATCTTAGCAGTCGGTCAGGAATTAGATTTAAATAACTTAGAATTAGAAGTTGTCAACAACAATATAAAGAACAAAAAACATCAAATAAAGAACAATCTGTTTGCTACTGGTGATGTTGTAAGTGAAGACAAAACCGTTGTTTATAGTGTCAAACATGGTAAAGAAGTTGCCATAGCAGTTGACAATTATTTGAAAGGTGGTAAATAATATGAAAAGTAAAAAAGATTTGAGTGTTAACTTTTTGGGTGTTAAATTTAAAAACCCATTCTGCTTATCATCTTCACCTGTTGGAAACTGCTACGAGATGTGTGCTAAAGCTTTCGAACTCGGTTGGGGTGGTATTGTTTATAAAACATTGCTCAAAACTCCAAGCTACGAATGTTCACCTCGTTATGACATTTTAACTAAAGAAGATTTACCATGGGTCGGTTTCAAGAACATGGAACAATTAACCGAGCACAATTTAGAAGATGACTTAAGAGATATCACCCGCTTGAAAAAAGAGTACCCAGATGGTGTTATCATCGCTTCCATCATGGCCAAAACAGAGGAAGATTGGACCGAGATGGCTCGTTTGGTTGAACAAGCCGGTGCTGATATGATCGAACTTAACTTCTCCTGCCCACAGATGACCGATTCCGATTTAGGTAGTGCTATTGGTCAAAAACCTGAAGTCTGTAAACGTTTTTGCCAAGCGGTTAAAAGAGGCACAAAACTTCCAGTTATCGCCAAGATGACACCAAACATCACCGATATGTGTGAACCTGCTATCGCCTCTATTGAAGGTGGAGCTGATGCAATAAGTGCTATCAATACAATAAAATCTATCTGCAACGTAGATTTAGATAAGAAAGTTGGTCTTCCTATTGTCAATGGAAAATCTTCAATTTCCGGATACTCTGGTAAAGCTGTCAAGCCGATCGCTTTGCGTTTTATTCAACAATTGAGAGATAATGAAAGATTGAAAGACGTCCCAATCTCCGGTATCGGTGGTATTGAAACTTGGGAAGATGCTGCTGAGTTTATCTTACTTGGTGCAACAACATTGCAAATCACAACAGCTATCATGCAATACGGATATCGTATCATCGATGATCTTTGCGATGGTTTACAGCACTATATGGAAGAGCAAAAAGTTGATTCTTTACATGAATTAGTCGGTGTTGCAAATAAAAATATCATCCCAGCTGAAGATTTGGATAGAGACTACAGAGTCTATCCAGAATTCGATTACAAGAAATGTGTCGGTTGTGGTAGATGTTATATCTCATGTTTCGATGGTTCACATCAAGCTATAGAGTTTGATTTGAAGAAAAGAAAACCAACATGCAACAAAGATAAATGTGTCGGATGTCTCCTTTGCAGCAATGTCTGCCCTGTCAAAGCAATCTCCAAAGGTGAGATAAGATTCAAACAAGGTAAAGGCGAGAATAGAAATACTGAAGATATAATTGTTTAATAATAAATTTGTAATTATAAGACAATGGATTAGGTATAAACCTAGTCCATTTTTCTTTTAAAACACATTGTTTTAATTAAAAAAATTAAAATATAAATAGAGGTGAATTATATGTTGAAAGATTTTGTTTACTACAATCCAACTAAGATCTATTTTGGAAAAGATTCCATGGATAATTTGGAAATTGAATTGAAAAACTATGGAAAGAAAGTACTTTTTGTTTATGGCGGTGGCTCCATAAAAAGAAGCGGTCTATATAACAAAGTTATCCAAAGTTTAAAAAATACAAACAAAACTATATATGAACTTAGCGATGTTTTACCAAACCCAACTTACGAGAAGATGATGGAAGGAGCTAACATCGTTAAAAAAGAGAAGATAGATTTGATATTAGCTGTCGGTGGTGGTTCTGTTATCGATTGCGCCAAAGGTATCGCAGCTGCTGCCAAAGCTAAAAATCCATGGCGAAGCTTTTGGATTAAAAACAAACCTACTCCTAAAAAACTTTGCCCGATCGGTTCAATTTTAACAATGACCGGAACCGGCAGTGAGATGAATGGTGGTTCAGTTATCACAAATACAGATGTAAATCTTAAAAAAGGACGTGTTTTTGATGCAAACAACTATCCAAAATTCTCAATATTGAATCCTGAACTTACTTATACAGTTCCAGAATATCAGATGTTAAGTGGAATTTTCGATATTTTCTCTCACCTTATGGAACAATATTTCTCAGGAACAGACGATAATGTCTCGGATTATCTACTCGAAGGTTTGATGAAAGTTTTGATAAATAATACACCTATCTGTATAAACGAACCGACAAATTACGAAGCCCGTAGCAATATAATGTGGGCGTCAACCATGGCTTTAAATACCATCACAGGTTTATCGAAAGATCAAGATTGGGAAGTTCACTCAATCGAACATCAGATAAGTGCTTTGACAAATTGTGCCCATGGTATGGGATTAGCAAGTATCTCTGTTAATTACTACAAGCACATCTACAAATATGGATTACAAAAATTTGTAAGATTCGCTAAAAATGTTTTCAATATAAATCAAGAGAATATTTCAAATGAACAATACGCCTTGCTTGGAATAGAAGCTTTGGATAAATTTATCAAAGAAAACAAGATGTACTACACCTTGCAACAACTTGGTTGTACACAAGAAATGCTACCAATTATTGCAAAAACCTGCGATAAAGATAGTTCAGGTTACAAACAATTGACAACAAAAGAAATCTTGAAGATATTAGAAGAATCATACTGATGAAACTTATTAAACTTACACAACATGTTTTTATATACCCTTATGATAAACAAACAGATTATCCTAACATCGGTATTATAAAAACTGACAATGAGACATTTTTAGTTGATGCAGGAATCTCCAAAAGACATGTTGAATCAATAAAGAAAGCTATGAATTTGGAAAATATAAAAACTCCATCCAAAGGTTGTGTTACTCATTTTCATTATGACCACAGTTATGGTATGTTTTATTGGAAGATACCTTTTTACGTTTGCAAAAACACACAGAAAGAACTTGAAAGAATATCGAAATACAAATACACTTTAGAATCTTTAAATCAAATGATCAAAGATGAAGTTGAAACACCCTTCACCGCATATTACATCTATCAAGAATACAAAGATAACTTATCTAATATAAAAATAAAAACGGACAACTTTATTTATAACACAAAAGATGATAAGTTCACTTTATCTATTGGCAACGATGATAAAGTTGATATTGTATTGATCAATAAAAACACATCACCTCACAGTAAAGACTCAACTTGGGTTTATGTGAAAGAAGACAAAGTAATCTTTGTTGGTGATTCATGCTATGGGGATGTTTACAACAAATTGAAAGATTATTCAAAAGAGGATTTGCAAGACTTTTTCACTTCTTTATTGAGTATCGATTTTGATTATGTAGTTTTTGGTCATCAAGAAATTGGAACAAAACAAGATGTGATAGCATACTACCATGAACATAAAAGTAGATTTAATTAATTAACTTTTATAAATAACAGAGATTATTTACTTCTCATTTTTTATAATGTTAATGTATGATTGAAATTATAAAAGCGTTTATTTATGGCATTGTTGAAGGTATCACCGAATGGCTACCTATCTCTTCAACTGGCCATATGATATTACTCAAAGATACATTAGGATTGGATGTCAGCGATGAATTTTGGGATATGTTTTTGGTTGTTATCCAATTTGGAGCTATATTAGCTGTTATATTTTTGTATTGGCGAAGATTGATACCTTTGAACAAAGACAAAAATGAAAAATATCATTTTGATAAACCTAAACTTTGGATGTGGTTGAAGATTATCGTCGCTTCCATCCCAGCTGCAATTGTAGGTTTATTTTTGGATGATTACATCAACGAATATCTGTACAACACAACTGTTGTGGCTATCATGCTTATCTTATTCGGTTTGATCTTCATATTTGTCGAGCAACAAAAAAGAAGAAAAAGTTTGTTCAACAAACTCACAAGAACATATAAAAAGAATGACTCAATTGATAATATCACATTCTTGCAAGCTTTCATAATTGGTTTATTCCAAATGATCGCTGCTATATTACCAGGCACATCTAGAAGTGGTGCTACTATTATTGCTGCTTTGATTTTGGGCTTAACTCGTACCGTTGGTGCCGAATTCACCTTCTTCTTAGCTGTTCCAGCTATGGTTGGAAGTTCATTATTGAAACTTATCAAATTCGGTTTCAATTTTACAAATAGTGAGATGAGTATCCTTTTAGTTGGTACTTTCACCGCTTTCTTCGTATCAATTTTCTGTATTAAATATTTGATGAAATATATCAAAACTCACACTTTTGAAGTCTTCGGTATTTATAGAATCGCTTTAGGTTGTGTTGTTTTAGCATATTTCGGTTTCAGCTTTGTAATGATAAATTAAAGAAGTTCGATATTCTCTTTTTTACAGTTGTTCAAAGTATCTTCATCCCAAACAGAAGCTTGAACTTCACCGATATGTTTTTTATTCAACATCAACATACATATTCTCGATTGACCGATACCACCACCTATTGTGTATGGTAGTTCATTGTTGATAACTTGCTTATGATATGGAAAGTTCAACTTAAAAAGCATATTTCTAATTGATAATTGTTTGTACAAAGATTTTGAATCGACTCTAATGCCCATCGAACTTATCTCAATAGGAGCATCAATAAATGGTGAATATACTAATAAATCACCGTTAAGTTCCCAATCATCGTAATCTGGGCTACGACCATCGTGAGGTTTATTATCTTTCAATGGAAGCCCTATTTTTGAAATAAATACAACTTTATTCTCCTTGCAGAAAGTATATTCCCTCTGTTTTCTTGTCAAAGTAGGGTATTTATCTTCCAATTCAAAACTTGAAATGAATTTAACATCTTTTATTATCGTTCTTTCTAAAAATGGATAATGTTCAATTAAAATATCTTCTGTTTGTTTCAAAGCTTCTGTAATTTTACAAACAGTTTTATATAAAAAATCTAAGTTTCTATCTTTAGAATCGATGATCTTCTCCCAATCCCATTGGTCGACATATATCGAATGCAAATTGTCCATTATCTCATCTTTTCTTATAGCATTCATATCGGTGTACAAGCCTTCATAGATAGAAAAATTGTAACGTTTCAAAGCACTTCTTTTCCATTTAGCTAAGGATTGAACAATTTCAATATCATCATTATCAATATACTTACAATTAAAAGAAACTGGCTTTTCAAATCCGTTCAAATCATCATTCAATCCGCTGGATCTTAAAACAAACAAAGGAGCACTGACTCTGTGCAAATTCAAAATATTTGAAAGCTTCTCCTCAAAAGTATCCTTGAGAAGTTTTATTGCAATTTGTGTATCTTTCAAATTCATCTTACTTTGGTATTCACTCATGTTATATATTTTAGCAATTTTAAACAAACTTTTTTATCTGATAGATTATTAAAAAGAAGAATAGTTATTTAAAAAGCAAATTGTTATTATTAAAATAAGTTGTTTATCTAATAAAACATAATAAAAAACTGCCTTTTTAATATGGGCAGTTTTTTGTATAGATAAAATTTTATATAAGATTACATCGATTCAACAACGTTGATATTTCTAAGTAAAAGCTCTCTTTGTTCTTCTGTGTGAACTGAATTTAACAATGTAGCAGAGACAACACAGATCCAACGTTGAACATACTGAATGGCGATATCAGCTTTTTTACAGAACAATTTCAAATACTCATCAGCGTATTTTTGATTGTGATTTAAAATGAAATTAAGATAGGTGGAAGATGCATCAGCCGAAGCATTACCACGGCAAGCATGAGCCCAGTCTAAAATGTAATATTTGTTATCCTTGGTACAGACAATATTACTTGGATTGAAATCACCATGGCACAATTTATTGTGATCTGGCATACTTTCCAATCTCATATGTAAATCATATCTTGTTGTTGCTTCCAAATTAACCAAACTCTCCTCTTTGCCTAAAAATGAAATCTTGGCATTGAGTTTATCTTTGAGTTTTGGCAATTCCATAGTTCTTTTTGAAAGAACTTCAAGTTGCAATTTAACCAACAATTCAAGGTACTTTTTATAATTGGATGGGTCTTTTTCCATCTTCTCTTGCAATGTTTCACCTTCGATAAACTCAGAGGCAATAGCCCAATCTTCACCGTAAGGGAAGATTGCGATCATCTTAGGAATATTCAATCCTACTTTTTCAACGTATGATTGGTTTAAAGCTTCAAATAAAACTGTGCTTTTACCAACTTTCTCATGATCGAACACCTTGATCAACAAATTCTTATTGCGGTAAATTTTCTTATTTGTTCTTGTTACTAACAATTCACCTAAATCTACTTTTTCAAACATAAACTCACCTCCTTATTTCTTGGCTTTGTAATTTTTTCCGTAATATGCTTCTAAGTATAATTGTTTCATCTCCTCAATCAATGGATAACGAGGGTTGCAACCTGTACATTGATCGTTGAAGGCTTCAACTGTCATCTCATCAAGAGTCTTCAAGAAATCTTCCTCTTTGACACCATACTCTTGGATTGTCATCGGCATCTCAACAGCTTCTTGGACTTGAACTATCTTTTTAAGCAAATTGTTGAACTTAGCTTGATCATCTTTTCCTGTACAGCCTAAATACTCAGCAACACGAGCGTACTTACTTAAACAAATAGGGTGATCATATTGAGAGAATGTACCCATCTTTGTTGGTTGTTCAGAAGCGTTGAACTTCATAACAGGTATCAACATCATACCAACAGCAATACCGTGAGGAATATGATGATAAGCACCAAGTTTATGACCTAACGAGTGGGCGATACCCAAAAATGCATTTGCAAAGGCCAAACCTGCGATAGTTGCAGCATGAGCCATATTCTCACGAGCTTTAGGATTTGCAGCACCTTCTTTATATGCGATAGGTAAATTCTCAAACAACAAATGTAAAGCTTCATAGGCCATACCATCGGTAAATGGGCTTGCCATAATTGATGCGATAGCTTCAAATGAGTGAACAATAGCGTCTATACCACTAGCTTTAGTCAATCCTTTCGGTATATTCAACATCAAATCTGAATCAACAATAGCCATATTTGGAAGTAATTCATAATCGGCTAATGGATATTTCAAACCGTTTGTTTCATCTGTGATGATAGCAAATGGAGTAACTTCAGAACCAGTACCTGCAGTTGTTGGGATACATACTAAATTAGCCTTGCTTCCCATCTTTGGAAATCTATAAATTCTCTTTCTGATATCCATAAAATCAAGAGCCATATCTTTGAAGTTAACTTCAGGATGCTCATATAAAACCCACATGATTTTTGCAGCATCCATCGGAGAACCACCACCGATTGCGATGATTGAATCAGGTTTGAATGAAAGCATCAAATTAGCACCTTCTTTAGCACAGGCTAATGTTGGATCTGGTGCAACATCAGAATAAACAGTATGTTCTATATTCAAAGCATCAAGAACACTGGTCACCTTCTTAGTGAATCCTGATTCATATAAAAACTTATCAGTAACTATAAATACTCTCTTTTTATTGTAAACTTCTTTCAACTCTGTTAAAGCATCCTTCAAACAACCAGGCTTGAAGAATAATTTCTCAGGCACTCTAAACCAAAGCATATTTTCCCTCCTAACTGCAACAGTTTTAACATTCAATAATTGTTTAACACCGACGTTCTCGGAAACGGAGTTTCCACCCCATGAACCACATCCTAAAGTTAAACTTGGTGCTAACATGAAGTTATATATGTCACCAATTCCGCCTTGGGCAGCTGGAGAATTAACTAAAATACGGCATGTTTTCATTCTAAGTGCGAACTTATTAAGTTTCTCTTGTTCTGTAACTTCGTTTAAATAAATAGCAGAGGTATGACCATAACCACCATGGTGAACAAGCTCATCTGCTTTGTTTAAAGCATCTTCAAAATCCTCTGCTTTATACATAGCTAAAACAGGGGAAAGTTTCTCATGAGCAAATTCTTCAAATGGTGAGCAATCTTTAACTTCACCGATTAAAATCTTAGTTTCTTCAGGAACTTCAACACCTGATAATTTTGCAATTGTATAGGCGCTTTGTCCAACGATCTTCGCATTAACTGAACCATTGATGATAACAGTCTTTCTAACTTTATCCAATTCTTCACCTTTTAAGAAATAACAACCTCTGTATAAAAACTCCTGTTTTACTTCGTTGTAAATTTCTTTATCAACGATAACAGATTGCTCAGATGCACAGATCATACCATTATCGAAGGTCTTTGATTGAATAACAGAATAAACTGCTAATTTAATATCACAAGTTTTGTCAAAAATAGCTGGGGTGTTTCCAGGACCGACACCAATTGCAGGTTTACCACTTGAATAAGCTGCAGTAACCATACCTGGACCACCAGTTGCTAAAATACAATCTGCTTCTTTCATAATTGTGCTTGATAATACCATTGAAGGATCTGTGATCCAACCGATTAAATTTTCTGGTGCACCAGCTTCAATTGCAGCTTGTAAAACAATCTGAGCAGCGTGAATTGTGGAATTCTTAGCTCTTGGGTGAGGGGAAATAATACAACCATTTCTTGTTTTCAAACACATCAATGTTTTGAAAATAGCTGTAGATGTAGGATTAGTTGTAGGGATAATCGCGGCCACTACACCTAATGGTTCAGCAATACGCTGATAACCTAAATCTTTGTTCTCTTCTATTACACCGACAGTTGGTGTATCTTTATATTTATTGTAGACAAATTCAGCCGCATAATGATTTTTAATTACTTTATCCTCAATAACTCCCATGCCAGTTTCTTTAACGGCTTCTTGTGCTAAAGGAATACGCATTTCATTTGCTTTTAATGCAGCATGATAAAAAATCTTATCAACTTGCTCTTGACTAAATGTTGCAAAAATTTTCTGAGCTTGTCTTACTTTTTTCAATAGCTCATCTAACTCTTCAGGAGTAGATACTTTTTGTTGTTCAATCATATAACAACCTCCTTAAACCATTTTAATTATAAATTAAATGAGCATATTTTGAGCATATATTTAGAATACATTTGTTCTAAATTGTCAAATTTGCTCATATTGTGCGCGTTTTGATTATTTAAAAATTAAATTGAGCAGTTTTTACACAAGTCAACTTGCTAAAATTGCAACAGTTATAGCCAAAACTATTGCAATAAAAATAAGAATAGATATAAAGATATAAAAAGGAGTATGTTTTTTTATTATCTCCTGTTTAGTTGGTTCATCAATATCCATTGAATTTTCATCAACGAACAATTTATCATTGTTATTTTTATTTTCCATGTTCATTTCCTTGTCATTTATTATAGATTATAATTCACATCTTTGTTTTATATAAATATATGTAAATAAACTCATATATTTGAATAAGATCATTACTAAAACGAATGCTTTCATGGGTTTCTAGAAAAGTTTTAGGAATTAAAAGGGGTTTTTGAATGGAAGGGTGATGGAGAGGGGGATGGAGAGGAAAGTTAGCGATCGGAACCACTATTATTTTGCTCTTCACTCCAGTATCGGACATCAAAATCGGAGTATGTGCAGGTGGTGCCTTTATACAAGTTTGTTGCAGATAATTTGTATCTATTATTGTAGATTAAAGTGTATAGTCGATTGATATCTGAAGTGGTCAGAGAGTGTAAATATATTCCGGTGGTTTCACCTTTATTAGTACCATAAAGCAAATACGAACCTGTAATTTCAGTGATATTTGGAGTATTCATATATAAATCCGTAATGGTGGTATTGTAACGCAAAAAAAGATTACCAATATCATTTGCTTTTGGCGAATTAATAAAGACTTCATTAACTTTACTTCCACTACTAAAACTATTTTGTATTCCTAGTTTGGTTATATTTGGTAAGTTAACATAAATTGATACATAATTAATATAAGCAAAAGTACGCAAATTATTTATCATAAAATTAGTTAAACCATCAGAATACAATGCTGTAACATAAAAACTATCTACTCTATACAACGAAATATTTTCTAATTTATTTTGAATTCCATAATATTCAGCTTCAGTTTGAAAATAAAATCCATAAGAAGGATTTACAGTTGATTGAGCTCCTTCGCTCATTTCCAAATTATTTGGATTCACAGTGTAACTTTTTATAAAGTCTTTACTTACTACAGTTGGATAGCGCTTTTTGTAACATTGAATAGTTTTATCTTCATCACCTTCAAAATACTGATCAACTTCGAACTGTGGTATCAATACCTCACATGCATTATATGATCCAACCAAACTGCCGAGACTCACAATAGGGAAACCGCGCATCGACGGGTAGCGGAGCTCCGAATGGAATAAAACTAATAATTAAATATCAAATTTGTTGTAATGGTTAGAAGTTGGTTGTGGGGGATTGGAGTGAATTTTAAAGGGGTTTTAAGGAATATTTGATAGGAGGGAGGAAGGGGTTTTTGAATGGAAGGTTGATGGAGAAGGGAGGGGAGGAGTTTTTGGAATGAATTTTAATGAAGAAGTCGATGCGGGTTAACGGAGGTTACTACCTTCTAATAAACCAATGTCAAGGCCGGTTTCGTTCTCATATTTACTCCAGTAGCGGATGTCGAATTCAGAAAGCGGAACGTTATCACGACCGAC
>CALVKB010000018.1 GCA_944332485.1 uncultured Bacilli bacterium
TCAAAACCGTTTCTTTTTAAGTATGAGAGAATCTCTTCACTATCAACTTGGTTTTTTGCACAACCTAATGAGATAAAACCGATATTCATAAATACAGAACAACCTCCTTTAATATAGTAAAAAGAGTAGACTTTTTAATCTACTCTTTAGTAAGTTTTGTAATCAATTTGATCTTTACTTTCTCTTAGAACTTGATCTTCTGCCTGTTGAAACGTTCAAATTGACGAAACCGAAGATTCTAAGCAATGTAAGGCAGATCAATGTGATAAGCAACAAGATAATTACAGCTTGTGAATACTCACCAAATGAGAACTTGTTGATCATAGCCATGATTGTGAATGTCAACAATAAAGCAACACCGATCAACTCCATAATTCTTGTTAAGCTTCTTCTTACAAAGTAGCAGATGATTGCAGCAAGGTAGAACACAAGTGCAAAGATGGATACAATAAGAATTCCAATACCCATTTTGATACCTCCAAATACAAAAATAATTTTAGTATTTATATAATTTTTAGTCAATTAAGAATATATGTAAAAAAGTTGATTAATTTTTTTAGAATGTCAATAAACCAATAATAATTCATTTTTAAATTCACAACATAAGATAAGATGTGAAGCGAATTTGTTTTGAAAATCTGACAATCATGTGAATTTTTAATAACAATTTTCTTTATTATTGAAAAAATGTTTTTTTAAAATTTGAGTTAAATAAGTATTTCTTTTCCGTTTTTATCAAATATTTTAGTTATTGTGCCACCACCTAAACACATATCACCATCATATAAGCAAGCTATCTGACCTTTGGTGATATATTCATAGTTATCGTAATGTAAATAACAGGAATTTTCATCACAAGGTTCAACTGTCACTTTCATATCTTTTCCCCTGTATCTAAATTTACAATTACATTCAAATTTTGTTGTTGGAATATTTGGTAAAAGGTAATTGACATTTGTTATCAAGGCTTTTGATGAGAATCTATATTCATTATCTTTCTCTTGAGCGACGTACAATATATTTTTCTTCACATCTTTTCCAACAACAAAGAATGGATCCATAGTGTAACCTTTAACACCACCACCGATATTCAAACCTTTTCTTTGACCTATCGTGTAGTATAAAACACCTTCATGAATACCGAGTTCTTTCTTGTTGACTATATCGATGTTCTTACCTTGTTTGGATGGAAGATAATTTTCCAAAAATTGTTTGAAATTCCTTTCACCGATAAAGCAAACTCCGGTTGAGTCTCTTTTCTTAGCAACGGAAAGATTCAATTCATTTGCAATTTTTCTGACAGTTGGTTTATCGATATTAGCTAAAGGGAACAAACAAGATTTAAGTTGTTCTTCGTTAATCTGACAAAGAAAATAAGATTGATCTTTATTTTTATCATCAGCTTTATATAAGTATGTGAAATTATCTTTATCAATTCTTTTAGCATAATGTCCCATAGCGATCATGTCGAAATTGTTTTTCATAGCAAAATTTCTAAAAGCTTCAAATTTGATGTATTTATTGCAGAAAACATCCGGGTTAGGGGTGAAGCCATGTTTGTAACTTTCAAGAAAATATGAGAAAACATAATCCCAATATTCCTTGATAAAATCAACTCTCATTATTTTTATATTCAATTCTTCAGCTGTTTTTTTAGCATCGTCAAAATCAAGCTCTTGAGAGCATTTTGAAAGATTCAAACTTGGATTTCCCAAAATATCATTGTTAGCGATGGAATCCCAATTACGCATGAAGCAACCAGTGACATCATAACCTTCCTTTTTCAGTAAGTAACAGGCGATTGCACTATCAACCCCACCACTTAACCCGACTAAGACTTTTATTTTACTTTTGTCCATATTATATTTCCTCGCTATCTAAAATTACCGTGAATGGACCATCATTTATCAATGATATTTCCATATGTTCTCTGAAAACCCCAAATTTAGTTTTCTTGTATTTTTTCGATAGTTGTTCTTGAAAGTATGAATAAAGAGTCAGTGCATTTTCATGATTCAAACATTCGATGAAGCTAGGGCGGTTTGTTTTTTTAAAACTCGCATACAAAGTGAATTGGCTTATTGCAAGGATTTCACCATCCATTTGTTCCAAATTTAAATTGGTATTCCCATTTTCATCGGGGAATATTCTCATTTTTAAAAGTTTGTCGATCATCTTATCAACAACTTTTTCATCATCGTTTCTGTTGAAACTTACCAATATAAGTTCGCCGTAATTTATCTTTGAAATAATCTTTTTGTCGACACTGCAACTGGCAGTTTTAACTATTTGACTTACTATTTTCATACTTATTAATTTTATTATATTTTGATTTAAAACGATTGACTAAATTTACTTTAAGTTTACATAAAAATAGTGAAGTATAATATTTAATATGAAACAACCTTTAGCATTTAGAGTTCGTCCAAGAAACATCGATGAAATTATTGGACAAGAGCATATTGTTGGAAAAAACGGCTTTATAAGAAATTGCATAGCCAACGATAATTTTGTCAATTTAATTTTGTGTGGTAATCCCGGTTGTGGAAAAACTTCCATCGCTCATGCTATTTGTGAATCGTTAAATGCCAATTATTACACAATAAACGCAACTAATGTGACAAAGCAAGAGATGATTGATTGCTTCAAATTAGCTACTAATTTTTCACCATCAATTGTCATCATTGATGAGATACATCAGCTTGATAAAACAAAACAGAATATACTTTTACCTTTGTTGGAACAGGGAAGTTTCTTCATAATTGGAACTACAACTGCTAATCCTTTGATTGCTATTAACAAAGCTTTAAGAAGCAGAGTTCATCTTTTACAGTTGAACCCTTTGTCAAATGAGGAAATAATTGAAGGCTTGAAAAGAGCGATAGAATCTCCTGATGGACTTGATAATAAACAAACGTTCACTTATGATGCTTTGAATTTGATTGCAAAGAAAGCAAAAGGTGATCTAAGATACGCATTGAATATTGTTGAGATTCTCTCTTTGAATTATTTAAAAGGCGATACTATAAGTGAGAAAGAAGTTGAAAAACTCAACTTCGTCTCAAATTATGTCTCAGACAAAGATGAAAATGAACATTACAATACAATTTCCGCTTTGCAAAAAAGTATCAGAGGATCTGATGTTGATGCTGCTTTGTATTATCTTGCAAAGTTGATTAGATCAAATGATGTTGAGGGAATAACAAGAAGATTATTGATAACAGCTTATGAGGATGTAGGTTTAGGTAATCCTCAAGCCGTTGATAGAGTTTGTAATGCGATAAATGTTTTGAATATAGTAGGTTTGCCTGAGGCACGCATTCCATTAGCATTCTGTGTCGTCGATTTATGTTTGTCACCAAAATCCAACAGTGCTGAAGCATCTATTGATGCTGCTTTGAAGGAAATTGAAAATGATGATAATTCAATAAGGGAATATTTGAAATTAAATCCAGTCACCGATGGTACCAAGATGGGATATCCATATGGGCATTTTGAAATGCTTAAAAATTTGATTTATCTGCCAAGTGGTAAGGAAAATTTAAGATTGTACAAATATAAGCTCAACAGCAAATATGAGCAAGCATTAGTTGAAAATTACAAAAAATTATTGAGTTTAGAAAAAAGCGATGATATTGAATATTTGCTTGAAAAGTACAAAAATATGACAAATTAATCGATGTAGTTGTAAACTACATCTTCAAATTTCAATTTAAGATGATAAATACTGTTCTCATCGAAGGTTCTATCGTCGTTTTGCAAATAGAAAACTAATATTTCATCATTTATTTCAGCATGAATTAAAAATAAATTTTCCACATCTTTTGGAAGAGTATTTTCAATAATTTCAACACAACTGAAAACACATGTTAATTTTGAATATGAATCCTGAATTTCATATTCGAGTGATTTTTCATCGTTAAAAACTTTAAAAGTGCAAATTAAAGAATCTTTCTGAGTGTATATATTTAGCAAATTTGAGTTTTTAATCAGTTTTAGAAGTTTTCTTATTTGCATTTTTGTAATTCCTCAAATATAAAATTAAGAAAGTGATAAAACCAGCTAAAGGTAACAAAGAGAAACCTAAAAATAACAAAAATTCAATTAAAAATCCTGCCGAGGATGTCACAGTTCCAGTTGTTATATCTGTAAAGCGTGGTTGGGTATACCAAACATGAAGATGGAGAAAACCGAAAGATAACATAATAATAAAACCAACTAAGAAGAAAACAAGCAATGTGAAGTAGATTATTAATTTTTTATTTTTAAACATATTAAACCTCTTTATCTTAATTTGAATTCAACCAAGTTTGTCATCTCGTAGTCAGCAGAGTAGCCAACTTTGGTGAAATTTTCAATTGGTCTTTCCAATTCGTTTTTGTCAGTTTTTTTCAAAACATTGTAAATTTTACCTGGAGTTATCAAACCATTTATCTCAATTTTACTATCTTCATTGGCGACGATGTTGTACATATCCAAAGCCATATATGAGCAATTTTTGAACATGCTCCATTGATCGTGATCTTTTATATATGAATTTAAATTGTTTAAATCATCTTCGGTGATTTGAGTTGTCAAACTCAAAATTCCTTTATATCTGCCGATAGTCATATAAGTACTTTCGATGTTGTACCAAATTCCAAAATGAGCAGTTTGGCCCCAACCACCGACTGAGGTTTGTTCGTTTGCTTCAAGAGTCATAGCTCCAACTTTGATTGTTTCTTCACTTGTATTTTCAACTGAAATAAAAGCGTGACCAAGATTTATAGTTCCTGGAACTCGCTCACTATCACCATTGAATGCGTATAAAGTCAATGTGCCGATGGAGTTTTCTTTTTCCAAAGTGAAATTGTACTCACTTTGAGTTTGATTACAACTGGTGAGTAATGGTATTAAAGCGAAGATAGATAATATTTTTTTAAACATAATTTACCTCTTTATTAAGTATACAATTTATAAGTTTTAACTATCGGAAGAATTAAGTTGAAATAGTAATTCATTAAATTTGAATTAGTAAAGTAAAATCATAAATTTGTGTTGTTTTACTAGAATAAATAAAACAATTTTAGTTATGCAATATAAATTGGACTTATAAATATTTAATTTAGTTATAAAAATTTTTAAAATTTATTCTTCTTTATGTTTTCTCTTGTAATAAATTACTAAGAATGTTGTGATACCACCGACAGCTAATATAGCAACAACAGATAAAGTGGCAATCAATCCGACATTATTTTGCTTTTTAGGATCGTTTGATGAAGCAACATTCACATATATTTTCTTTTGAATAACGTTATTGTTTGAATCTACAACAGCAAAAACTAATTCATATTTTCCTGTTTTTGATGGATCAACATCGTTTTTAACTATCTTTATTTGATCGGAAATATCTTTGTTATTTGTATCAAAAGCTTGAACATTTTTTAAGATGAAATCGTCATTGAATTCATCGTTTATCGATATTGTTATATCATTTGCTATTATTGTTGGTTTTTCATCTTTAATAGTATCTACCACATTGACATTTATCAAATAATAAGAAATGCCATTGTCGTTGTCTTCCACCATGAATTTGACAGTGTATTTACCTATGACACTGGTATTGACATTATTCTCGACAACTTGGATTCTAGCTGTTAAATCACCATCTTCCTCATCATGAGCCTTGACATTTATCTTAAGTATCTCATCATTGAAAATACTATCTTTTTCAATAGTAAGATCCTCACCACTTATAACTGGAAGATTGTTAATTTGAGTTGTATCGGCATAGACAGTTACATAGATTATCTTTGTTCCAATAGCACCTTTTGAGTCGGTAACTTTGTATGTCACTTGATATTTTCCAACGACATCTGTATCAACATCGTTGAAAATCACTTCTATTTTGTTTGTGAGATTACCTTCTTCCTCATCATAGGCGGTGGCGTAAGTTTTAGCTATCTCATCATTGAATTCACTACCTTGTTTCAAAGATATATCTGTAGCAGCTATCACTGGAGCGGTATTTATCTCCTCAGGTGGAGTTTCATCCTCAGTTTCTTTTGTAAGGATGAAAGTATCACTCTCTTGAATGTATTTAGCGAAATATTCGATATCTTTGATTGTATTGTTGATTGTAACTGAGTGATCAACTCGTGTTAAATATAGATATAAGTCATTCTCAGATTTTGAAGATTTTATGTTGAAATTAACATCATCAATTTTCACATAATTGATAGCTGCTAAATCTGGAATATTCAATAAAGTTAAACCATCACTGTTGTTATTTAATGGTTCAGTTGAGAATTTGTTTGTTTTTATCGAACCACCATTGATCAACATATTTGTGACTGAATTATATGAGCCATCTGTCACACCGATTCCGTTTGTCACAGAATTATTATGTTGATATGTATCTATCATTCCACCATTTATCTCAATTTTTTCAATTGTGCTTGATGAGGTATATGTCATTCCACCACCGATACCTACTCCGATATCAGTGTAAGTTTTTATATCACCGTTGTTGATTGTTATTTTTTTGACACTACCATAGGTTCCGGCTCCGATCGCAGCACCTTTTGAGTTGTAGTCATTAGTGTTGTTGGATGTAGCAATTATCTCACCACCGTTGATTATAATCTCATCAACGCTACTTTTAGAACCACTACCGATAGCAGCACCAGCTCCGGAAGTTGCCCCGTAAGCTGTGGCATCTATTTTTCCACCGTTTATCTCTATTTTTTTGATGTGACCACCTTTTGAACCACTGCCTATAGCTGGACCATCAGATCCGAGTGAATGAAGTTTATATTCACCGCTATTTATAACGATGTCACCAACATTAGGACTTGTATTGATAAAAGAGAAAGAATTAGCACTACCACCGATTGCTGCAGCACCTGTACCACCACTTAAAGCGTAAAGATATCCGTTTGTTTCACTTGATAAAGTTAATGTACCAGTTGCATCATCACCGTAGAATCCGATAGCTGGATAGTACTGTGGTGCTCTTATGGAGTTATTTCCTTCTATTATCAAATTCACGTTGCTGGAAGCATCAATATCGATAGGTGCAGTTCCATTTAACATCGTTGTGTAAAATAATTTTAAATTTTTGATTGTAATAGAACCGTTGAAGTTAGGACCAACAACTATCTGTTCAGCTATTTCGTCTGTTGTATTTTGTTCAATTAAAAAATCTCCATCCGCTAAAATGGTTGTTTTTACAATGGTGCTATTTTCAATTTTTTCAACTTTATACTTACTTGAAACGTCCTCACCATTTTTTCCTGTTATTGTTAAATTGGTTGTTACTTCATCTGATGTATTTGCATTATTGATCAAGTTTGATGGTAAGTGCATCATAGTTAATAATGGTAAGAGAATAAGTTTCATTGCCATAGGACTCCTTATGGTAAATTTTAATACCCTTAATATTATACATTGCGGGTTATTTTTATATTAGTTGTTTATGTAGTTGCAAAATTTTTCTAGTATTTAAAGGTTTGCACATTTTGCAAATATGACCGTAAAAAACATTTCAATTTAATTTAAAATCACATACAAAAAAAGGTTTGAGCAGTTTTTTACTGTTTCAAACCGTTATGTATAATTCAAATGACCCTTGCGGGATTCGAACCCACGCGTGGCAGGATGAAAACCTGATGAGTTAACCGCTTCTCCAAAGGGCCAATAAAATGGCGCTTACTGTAGGGCACGATCCTACAACCTATCGGTTAACAGCCGATTGCTCTACCAATTGAGCTAAGTAAGCACGAATAAAATTGTAACAAAATATTTTTTTATATACAAGTAAATTTTTTTACAATTTTATTTATTTTTTATAAAAAACTCTTCAAAATAAAGAGGTTAACAAAAACTTATTTTATTTTGTTTTCTCGCCGATCAATTTGACCAAATCTTCGACAGTTTTTAAAGACATCATTTCCTCATCTGAAAACTGGATTGAAAATTGATTCTCAATATCGAATAAAACACAAGCGACATCGATTGAGTCTAAGCCAAGTTCATCGAGTTTTGAATTTAAACAGACATTTTCAACTTCCACGTGTTTTTTAACTATATCTAATAATTTTTCTTCAATATTCATACATAAATTCTCCTATTAGTTCAATTATATACAAAGCGATTTACAAATTTAACTTTTTAAGCTTGTATAAAACATTCATTTTTCACAAATCTAAGTGCGAATAATATAATTAGGAATTTAAATTAAATTTACTAAAAGTATAAATAATTAAAATTAGTTATTTATAATATTCATTGGAGTTTAAATATGTTCAACAGCACATTACTTGATAACCTTATTATGGTTTTATTCGTTATATTCATCATCATTATTTTGGTGTTGATATATTTTGTTTTCTTTTTACCTATCATCAATAAAAACCGCAACAAACTTGATTATAACACCAGAATTTACGTTTACAATTATGAGACCAAAAAGGCATATTCTTTCGATAAAAAGAACATCTCAAACACAAAAACTTTCACCGAAGAGGAGTTTTTTGATGAGTTCGATAGTTCCGATAAAGAGAAGATAATCAAATTTTTGAATAGATGCATCGAGGAGAACAAAGATAATCAATTTTTGCAAGTACGCGTGAAAATTGCGAAAAGAAGAAAGAAAGAGAAAGCTAATAACGAGCATTTTTCACTTTTGGAAGTGACTTCTATTAACAAAGAGAAAAAATTGATTCATCTTCAAAGTCAACTTTTACCGAATATCTCCGAATACAAAAGAAAAAATAAAAAACTTGTTTACAACATCATCGACAATGAGAATTTCAAAATTGATCTTGAAAAAAGAAGTGAGCATAAATCATTTGTCATCTATTGTTTAGTAATATCCCCTGATAATGCGAGTATCATCACAAAGGATCAAGATAAAATTGAGCAGATCAGAATTCAAATTTTAAATGAGTTAACCACCTTGATGGATTCAAAAACTTTTATAAATGTATATCAGGATAATTCGATAATAATCGCCAAGGTAGGTGAATACAACAAGACAAATTCAAACGCCTTCGCTTATACAATTATGAATAACGCTTTAAAATATCTTAAGTTGAATTCTTATCAAGATTTTTACAACATAAATGTCGGTATCGATATTTTCGATCGTTCAAAAGAGGATCAAGATATCAAACAAACATTGAAAAATGCATATATCGCCGCCTTCTCATCAAAGACAATCGCCTCGGATATTCCAAACATCGCTTATTATCAACAAACTATTAAAAATCGAATTAACAACAAGGATATTTACTGTGAGAATATCATCAACAACTCACTTTTCAATGTCTTTTATCAACCGATATTCGATCTAAGTGATGGTTCAATCGCATTCTACAATGTAACTTTCAGGATGTATGCGAATATCGAAGTATCGAATTTCGATCAACTTTTAGATTATGCTATCGAACATGATAAGATTGAGAACTTGGTCAAATCTATGATGAAGAAAATCAGAATGACAATACCACTTAATGCAACTTGCAAAATTGTTTTGAATACAAAGTTGAGTTTGTTACATGCTATTTTGCAGAAGAATCTTGATTTGCAGATCTCCGAATATGTCGATTTAATTTTGGTATTGAAAGAAGATAGTATCGAGGACTTTGAACAAGAGGAAGTCATAGATATATTAAAATCATTCAACAACCGTGCAATAAGTTTAGCTTTACTTATCGATAATGAAGTTTGTTCACTTTCAAGTGAGATTATGGAAGAATTCTCTTATTTTATTATCGATGCGGATTTCACACACTCGGTTTACGATGATACAAGAAAACAGACTTCCATCAGATTGATAAACGATTCATTGGAAAGCTACAGAAAACCACTTTTAGTTTATGAGTGCAGCGATATATCAAGTATTCAATACTGTCTCCACCTCGGTATGAAGTACTTTTTAAGCGATTTATTGATGCGCAAAGATAAAAAATTTATGACAATTTCAAAGGAAAATATGGAAAAATTAGTTAGAACTTACAAACAGATAGAGAGAAAGGACAAGTACAAATATGGAAAACTCAATTAAGAAGAATTCACAAATTACACCAAGAGAGGAAAATTTTGCTCAATGGTACACTGACATCTGCCTTAAATGTGAATTGATGTCATATACCAGCACCAAAGGTTTTATCATTTATAGACCATATGGTTTTGCTATTTGGGAGAATATCAAAAAATATTTAGATGAGGAATTCAAAAAAACCGGACATCAGAATGTTTATATGCCTTGTCTGATTCCAGAGCATCTTTTACTTAAAGAGAAGGAACACGTCGAAGGTTTCGCTCCTGAATGTGCTGTTGTCACAATAGGTGGTAAAAAGGAACTTGAGGAAAAATTGTACGTTCGCCCAACCTCCGAAACTTTATTTTGCGATCATTTTAAAGACATACTTCACTCTTACAAAGATTTGCCGATCAAATACAATCAATGGTGTTCTGTGGTTCGTTGGGAGAAAACAACCAAACCTTTTTTGAGAGGTTCTGAATTTTTATGGCAAGAAGGTCATACTTTACACAGAACTGAAGTTGAAGCAAGAGAGGAAGCTTTGAACATGTTGAAAGTTTATGGAAAACTTGGCAAAGAGTGTTTATGTTTCCCATTCAGTTTAGGCAAAAAGACTGATAAGGAGAAATTCGCCGGTGCTCTTGAAACATATTCCATTGAAGCTCTTATGCCAGATGGCCAAGCTTTACAAGCCGGTACAACTCACTATTTTGGTGATGGTTTTGCTAAGCATTATGATATCAAGTATTTGGATGAGAACAACACTTTGCAAGTTCCATTTCAAACATCATGGGGTGTCTCAACAAGATTGATCGGAGCTGTCATCATGGTTCATGGTGATGATAACGGTTTAGTTTTGCCACCTTTGGTTGCTCCAACACAAGTTGTTATCATCCCAATCAGAGCTAATCAAGATAAGGAAGTATTGAAAACCTGTAAGAAAATTGAACAAAAGCTATCTAAGAAAGGTATCAGAGTTCTTCTTGATAATTCAGATAAAACTCCTGGATTCAAGTTCAATCAATATGAGATGAAAGGTGTTCCTTTGAGAATCGAATTAGGTCCTAAAGATTTACAAAACAAAGTCTTATCTATGATAAGAAGATTCGATTATCTTAAAAAGCAGGTTAGTTTAGAAGAGGATATTGTCAAACTTGTTGTCAAAGAGTTGGAAGAAATTTCCAATGGTATGTACAAAAAAGCTGAGCAATTTTTGGATAGTCACATCATAGAAGTTCACACCGAGGAAGAACTTAAGGATGTTTTAACCAACAACAAAGGTTATGCCAAGATGATGTGGGATGGTACAAGAGAAACTGAAGATCTCATCAAAGAGAGATATCAAGCTACTGCGAGATGTTTACCATTCAACCAGATGAAATTTGGTGATATCGATCCTGTTAGTAAGAAAAAAGCAAAATATGTTTGCTTATTCTGCCGTGCGTACTAAAAAAATGGAAGAACAAAATAAAAGTTTAGGCAACGAGAATTCATATTTGAAGAGAATGTCATCATGTTTGATTATAGACTCGAGTGTTGTAAGAAAAATAATATAAATCTTGTTCCTGGTATGACATTGCATTTTGCTCCTGGAATTTACAAGAAAGATAAATATGGAATTCGTCTTGGATTAGATGTCTTGGTTGTTCCATATAAAAAAACTTTTGATGGTAAATTCTACACATTTGAACCATTAAGTTACTTCCCATTTGAGAGAAATTTAATCGATAAAAGTATGCTTACTGAGCAAGAGATCAATTATATAAACAACTATCATAGAAAATTCAAACAGAAGATGCATAAGTATTTTTAGCATAGTGAACGTGCATTAAAATTGTTAGAAAAGAGCGCATTACGTCTTTAAAAATTTAATTTATAAAGGAGAATTTTATGGAAAATATAAAAACAAATAATATTAATTACGATGAGAATTTAGCAAAATTACAGGAAGAAATGAGGAAACATGATATTAAATCATATATCATTTTTTCTACTGATTATCACAATTCTGAGTATTGCCATCCTTCCTTTTTAAATGAAAGATTTTTCTATTGTTCATTCACTGGAACTGATGGAACTTTGCTTGTAACTCAAGATGATTGTTTCATTTACACTGATGGTAGATATTGGGTTCAAGCTGAAAAGGAATTGAAAGGGACAAAATGTAAATTATGTAAGATGGGTGATCCATCCTGCATTGAGATGGAACAATTTATAAAAGAGAACAAACTATTCCCATGTGCCTTTGATTATAGATGTCTCAGCATCAAAAATTACGAACGCTTCAATAATATAAAAACGATGGATATGTCATTTAGTTATCTTATCAATTCAGATTTAAAAGATACATTTGGATGCAGACCTATTTGGAAACTTGATACACAATTCAAATCAAAATACAGCATCGGCGAAGAAAAAGAGAATAAAAAGGATAAAACAACTTGTATTTGTGAAAAATTATGCGAAGATAAATTCAATTTAGTAGGTGAGACAACTGATAGTAAGATAAAACGTATCTGTAAGTTTATTAAAGAGAATGATGGTGATGCTTTATTACTCACTTCGTTGGATGATATAGCTTATGTTCTTAATTGCCGAAGTGATGATATTTCAAATAATCCGGTTTTTTACGCATATTTATTCATCAACAAAGATGGAACTTATAAGATTTTTATAAAAGATAGAGTTCATCCTTTCAATCCAGATGATGTTTTGCCATACGAAGAGATTGATAACTTCTTGAGAAAAACTCTCAATGGTGATGGTTCATATTCTTTAAATCGTGAATGTCCAACTATTCTTTTAGACAATTCGAAAGTTAATTTTCATTTAGGTGTTGCTTTAGGTTTTACTTATAAGAATGTTGTAAATCCTAGCTATTTGATGAAAGCTGTTAAAAATGAAACTGAGATCAGCCACATAAGAAGAATTCATGAATATGATGGAATTGCATTGTTGAAATTTGTAAATAAATTAAGACATCTTGAACCTAACACAACTGAATATGATCTTTGTTTAGAGTTGAAGGATTACCGTTTGAAGTATTTCAACAACTGCTATGATGAATCATTCCCATCCATCATCGCTTTCAAAGATAATGGACCGATGATGCATTATGAACCAACTAAGGAAAATTCAAAAGTTGTCAGTGAAAAAGATAAAGGTCTTTTGTTGGTTGACTCCGGTGGTCAATATTATGGTGGAACAACAGACGTTACCAGAACTTTCTTCGTTGGAAAGAATCCATCTAAAGAGGAGATAACAGATTACACATTAACATTAAAATCCTTGATTAATTTAACTAACACAATCTTTATCGATGGTTGTAGTGGAACATCAATCGATATTAAAGCCCGTGAAATCATGTGGAGAAATGGTATGGATTATAAATGTGGTACTGGACATGGTGTTGGTTACATGTTGAATGTCCATGAAGGACCAAACGGATTTAGATATCGTGTGGTTCCTGAAAGGATGGATTCTGGTAAACTTGTTTGTGGAATGGTTACAACAATTGAACCAGGTGTTTACAAAACAGGTAAATATGGTATTAGATTGGAAAATGAACTTTTAGTAGTTCCGCATAGTGAGACAACAGATGGAGTTTTCTACACATTTGAAACTTTGACTTATTTTCCATTTGAAAGAAATTTGATTGATAAATCAATGTTGAATGAAAGTGAAATTGAATTTATCAATAATTATCATAAAATGGTCAGAGAGAAATTATATAAATATGTCAGTTTTTCACAAGAACTTTCAAGTTTGCTTCTCGAGATGACTGAAGAAATTTAATCAGCATTATGATAAATATAGTTTTGTTTCAAATTGAGATACCACAAAACCTCGGTAACATCATAAGAACTATGATGGCTTTTGAGTGCAATTTGTCGATAATCGGCAAATTGAAATTCAGTTTAGATGAGAAGTCATTCAAAAGAGCAAAGATGGATTATGCTACTGAATTTCCGATAAAATTTTATAAAGATTTTGAAGAATTTTATCAAAGTGTACCAGAAGATAGTGAAATTTATTACATCAGCCGTTACGCAGATCGTTGTTATTCAGAAGCGGATTTTACAAATAAACATAAGGATTATTATTTGATATTTGGAAGAGAGTCTACAGGTTTGCCACTTGAGATTCTTCAGAAGAATTTTTCAAGATGTCTTAGAATTCCTATGACCATGAATGCAAGAAGTTTGAATTTAGCAAATAGCGTTGCCATCGTCACAAGTGAAGTTCTACGACAGCAAAATTTCAACAATCTTTCAACTAAAGAAGCCATCAAAGGTGAGAATTATATAATGAATAAAAAGTTCTAAACTTAAATTTAATATAATTTATCAAAATAGGAGTTAATTTATGGATAAAATTTCAAAACTTTCTGTTGATTGTATTCGTGCATTAGCCATCGATACTATCAATAAAGCAAATTCTGGCCATCCAGGTATGGCATTGGATGCGGCCCCAATTTTGTATACATTGTACACAAGACACTTGATAAGTGATCCAAATGATAGTCAATGGATGAATCGTGACAGATTCGTCTTATCAGCTGGTCATGCTTCAAGTTTGTTATATGTCCTTCTTTATTTAGGAAAATTTGGAACAAGTATTGAAGATTTAAAACAATTTAGACAATTGAATTCTTTAACACCAGGTCACCCTGAATGTGATGTGACAAAAGGTGTCGATGCTACAAGTGGTCCATTAGGCCAAGGTATTGCCCAAGCTGTCGGTATGGCTATGGCTGAAACTATGTTGCAAGCTCAGTACAAAGATGGCGAAGAAGTTTTCAATCATTACACATATTGTTTATGTGGTGATGGCTGTTTGCAGGAAGGTATTTCTCAAGAAGCGATCAGTTATGCTGGTTTACAAAAATTGAATAAGTTGATTTTATTATATGATTGCAATGATGTAACTTTGGATGGACCATTATCAAATTCCAACGTTGAAAATGTCATTGAGAGATTCAAAGCATGCAATTGGAACACAATCGAGGTTAAAGATGGAAATGACGTTGATAGCATCGATGCTGCTATTAAAAAAGCAAAATTATCCAAAACTCAACCTACTTTGATCAAGATTAATACCATCATAGGTTATGGCTCACAAAATCAAGGTACATGCAAAGTTCACGGAAGCCCATTGGGTGAAGCTGATGGCCAACATGCCAAAGATAGTTACGGTTATCATTACCAACCATTTGAAGTCCCAAGTGAAGTTATAAAACATTTTGAAGAGACATTTGTTGCTCGTGGTGTTGAAGAGCATAAAAAGTGGCAAAAACAATTTGAAAAATACAGTGTCACACATCCAGAAGATGCTAAAAAAATTGTCAATTTCAAAGACAATGATGTAAGTTCATATTTATTTGATGAAATTCCAAGTTTCGAACAATCAGCCGGTGATTCAACAAGAAATGAATCTCAAGTTATGTTGAACTTGTTGAATAAATCTTTACCAAATTTAGTTGGTGGTAGCGCTGATGTTGCTAAATCTGTCATGACTTTGATCAAAGATGAGACAGATTATACTCCTAGCAATCGTAAAGGTAGAAATATCAATTTCGGTATTCGTGAGTTCGCTATGGCAAGTATCGCAAATGGTATTTTGTTGCATAAAGGTTTGAGAACATATATAGGTTGTTTCTTAGTTTTCTCCGATTACATGAAGTCCGCTATTAGAATGGCAAGCTTATCCAAACTTCCAAGCTTGTTCTTGTTCTCACATGACTCCATCGCTGTTGGTGAAGATGGTCCAACTCATCAACCTATCGAGCAATTGGCAATGTTGAGATCTATCCCAAATTTAAATGTTTTTAGACCATGTGATGCTAAGGAATTAGCAAGTTCATATAAGCTAGCTTTAAGTGAAACACACACTCCGTCATGCTTGATTTTATCAAGACAAAAATTACCTAATTTAGCTAATACTAATTTTGAAGGCGTAGCTAAAGGTGCATATATTGTTTCAAAAGAAGCAAAGAAGAATCAGTTTACAATAATCGCAACCGGTTCTGAAGTTAGTTTAGCTATTGAAGCTCAAACGCTTTTGCTGGAACAAGGAATTGACACAAGAGTTGTCTCTATGCCTTGTATGGAATTGTTCGATAAGCAATCTCAAATTTATAAAGAGAGTGTTTTAGGTAATTGTTATGATAAGTGCATAGCTTGCGAGATGCTTTCAAGCTTCGGATGGCATAAGTATGCGCGTTATACAATGTCAATCGATGAATTCGGTCGTTCAGCTAAGGATAAAGATGTTATAAATTACTTCAAGTTCAACGCTGAAAGTTTAGTTAAGAAAATCAAACAGGTGTTGTAATTTAATAAAATTTTATATATATGAAGAAAATTTCAGCAAATTTTGCTGAAATTTTTATTTTGCATTAAAATCGCTTTTTTAGTATTGGGAAAGGGTTTTCATAACAAATTTTAATTGTGTAAAATGAAAATAGACATACAAGGAGGTATTAATATGCAAAAATGTCCAAAATGCGGTTTGCCTGTTGAAGGTGAGTTTTGTCCAAATTGTGGAACAAAAATAACTGCTACAACACCTGTTCAACAAGCTCAACAAGGTCAACCAAGTCCTGTTCAAGGAAAGGTTGTAACTGGTGCACCAGCCAAATCAGAATTTGACGGTTCAAGAGTTATGTACTTTTTATACTCGATTTTGATCGGTATGAGTATTATTCTGTTATTTATCCCTGTTCCATGGATCATCTGTGCAATGGGAAGATATACAGCTAAGCACACAGTTATTTCTGGCAAAAGATTTAAATTTGTCGGTACAGGCGGATCTTTATTAGGCCGTCAATTATTGTGGAGTTTGTTGTTAATTTGTACATTGTTCATTTACAGCATTGTCTTAACAGGAAACTATGTTAAATTCTTTGCTCAAAATCTCGTATTGGAAGATTAACTTTAATTAATACCGAAATATTTAAACAAAATGCTAAATCGTAGAATTTTCTTCTTATATATTTATTAAGGATTGACTCTATGATTTAGTATTTTTAATTTTGATTTTTATAATTATTTTTCAATTAAATATAATATAGTTGGTTTTAAGGTAAATGATATGATTTATATAATTGGAGAGATAGTTTGTGATTTTTTCGGTTTGGAAGCTGATAAGTTGAGTTTTGAATGTAACATCGGTGGTGCACCTTTAAATTTAGCAAGTAATCTTGCAAATCTTCACATTAAGAATAAGTTTCTTGGCTATTTGAGTAATAATGATATTTTCACACCATATATAAAGAAAGAGATATCAAAATGGAATAATAAATTCAGTGAATATCATCTTTTAACAAATTCTGATTGTGAGAATGCCATGTATTTTTCTTTTGTTAACAAAGAAGAACAAAGTGTTAGAAATCATATGTATTGTACTAATGATGGTTCTTATCGAATTCTCAATTTGAAGGATATGGAATTGTTTTTATCAAATTCATGTAAAGATGATATTATTCACTTTGGAAGCTTGATGTTTGCAAACATTGAAGCATACAAAAACATATGTAAATTTTTGAATAAACATAAGGGCAAATTTCATGTATCATTTGATTTTAATTTTAGAGAACATGTTCATAAATCCTTTGATAGTGATATTTGCAGAAGAATGATCAAATTTATAAAAAAATATGTTGATATTCTTAAAGTTACAAAAGATGAATTAGAAGGAATTTTAAAAACAGATAATTTTGAAAGTGAATTAAATAAACTTAAGTTAAAGGATAAGTTAATTTATATAACTGATAATAAAAATGGTGCAGCTTGTTATTTCCAGAATAAATTGATTAAAAAGAAAGCGGAAAAGATCGAAAACATCGTTGATACTTTAGGATGTGGTGATGCATTTTACAGTGGAGTATTATCTGTAATAAGCAAGTTAAACTTTAAAAAAATAAGTCAAAAAGATATTGAAACAAGTCTGATAATAGGAAATCGTTGTGGTGGATTGACATTGCAAAAAGCCGGGGCAACAAACGGATTTCATTTTGATGATGTCTTCTTCGATAACTGATATGATCAAACAAAAGCCTATTGCTTTTATTCTTTGTTTTTATTAAAATTTAATGGTGATTTGGAGCAATACCCAAGAGGCTGAAGGGGCGGGCTTGGAAAGCTCGTAGACATTTAACCGTGTGCAAGGGTTCAAATCCCTTTTGCTCCGCCATTCTCGCATATTTTGAATATATGCGATTTTTTTATACCTTTTTTTCAGTTTTGATACAGATTTGATACAAATTTAAGATAATTTTTCATCAATTTTTGTAATCAAATTTTTAATAACTTCCTGTTGTTCTATCGGTAACGCTAAATAATATTTGTTTGTTGTATTAATAGAATCATGACCAAGAACTTTAGCTACAATATTGTTATTTACATTATTAATAATCAAATTTGTAGCAAAAGACTTTCTAAGAGTATGAAATCGAAACACTTCAATATGTGCTAAATCGCAATACTTCTTAATCTTGTTTTGAACTGTTGTCTTAATAATATGCTTTCTTCTATTCTTAGAAAAAAACAAATAATGATTATTCTTAAGCTTATACTGTTTAATAAATAGTTCAATCTCTGATGCAAGCTCAGTACTTAAATAAACAATACGATTCGAGTTAATTGTCTTTGGTGAACTATTAACAAATGAATGTTTAATTGTAATATATTGCGACTGATGATCTATTGTAAGAGTTTTAGATACATTATTGTAATTACAAACCTTCAATGAAACAATCTCAGAAAAACGCAAACCAGTTAAATAAGCTGTTTTAAACATTAAGCCATAAATATAATCAGAAGATGGAATCACCACTAAAAACTTCTTAAAATCCTCAGTTGATATATAAGCAACATTTCTTTTAACCGAATGATCTTTCAACATATCGAACTTAATATAAATATCATTAGATGAAGACAAATAATCTTTCGCATATATAAATATTTGTTTTAAATCACTGATAAGTTTATTAATATAATGAACATTCAAATCTTCCTTCAAGTTCAATTCGAAAAAACTTTGAAAATCATTCAATGTAATTTCATTCACTCTCTTTAATCCAAAATAACTAATCAAATGAAAATGTATTCGCCTATACTTAACATCAAAAGAAGATAATTTACAACGTGTTTTGTACTTTTTCAAAAATTGTTCTGATGCAAACTTAAAAGTAACGTTTCTTTTTTCAAGTTTATTGTTTTGATAATTGTCTATAAAGTTAAGCTCATATTCTCTAGCATCTTTTTTTGAAGCAAAACCACGTTTCAAATATTGTTTTCCTTTGTATGAGACTTTTAGATAATACATAACTTGGCCTTTAGAATTTTTGTACTTATATATTGGCATATCAAAACCTCAATTAAAAATTATACTTATAGGATTTCTCACATTTAGCAACAGCAAATGGATTAATGTAATCTTTATTAAAGAAATTGTAATTAAAAGAGTAATATTCTTCTAAACAATGAATAAGCTTATATTCTTTCTTTTGATAAAGCTTATCACATAATATAACAATATCATTTTCACATTCAGGCAATTCATTTTCTCTAATATCAAAATAAAGGAATACAATAAACTCAAAAACATTTCTTTT
>CALVKB010000019.1 GCA_944332485.1 uncultured Bacilli bacterium
TTGTTTCGTAATAATAACTAAATTAATTGACTTTAGTTAATTCTGCTATTGTAACATTCAGTTTTCAAAGAACAATCTGTTGTAAACGCACAACTTAAATAGTATAGCAATAAGTTCAATTTATTGTCAACTATTTTTTAGCATTTTTTATTAGATTTTTATTTTTAAATAACAACCTCAAAAATTGCTTTCTAAAGTATAGCAAATAAAAAAAGAAAAGCAACCACTTTATGAAAATTTTTAATTAATTTAATAATTAATAAAGATATTAAAATTTTATATTTATATAAAAATATATAAGTCATAGGGTTCTATATATAATATTTGACTTAATGAAAAATCAATTTCACATTTAAAATGTTCTATTAAAATTCTTTTTTTAAAAACAACTTTTTTAATAAATAAGAAGTTTTATCATAAATATTTAACTCTTAACAAGTAATTATTTTATTTGTATTTTTGAAAAAACTGCACAAAAAAAGACTACCAGTTCTCACTGATAGTCTCTTATTTATTCAATACAAATGTTCAATTAGTTTTACTCAAATTCAACAACTGGATTCACCAAAGTATAACCTTCGAAAGAATTTGTGGTAGCATCATAAATTTGTAATCTGTTAAGTGGAGAAGTAAAATCACCTAAAGTTTCAAATGAGCCTTCGGTATAAGAACCGGGTAAAGCGAAGGAATTTAAAGAATAAACTCCGTTCAAAACTTGTAAAAAGAAACGTCCATCTTGTGGATAACTATTTTCCAAATCTTCAGGCATTGATGGGAAAGAATAGTTAACACTTGATTTGTTTGTTTCAATAAATGTGTAATCGTAAGTTAATGTAGATTGATATAAATCTGGGAAGTTTGCTGGGTAAGTGATAGTTACTTTCTTTGTTTGTTCATCAGAAACTGCAACTTTGATGTCAGTCAATCTGCTGTAAGCTTCAGATAAATTCTCATCAATAAGCTTCTTCAAATCATCGATTGTTTCAAATGGTTCAAGAACCGGTTTTCCATCAGGTCCAGATTCACCTAAAGTGATGGAATCAAGATAAGTTGTGAAAATTTCCTCCAAAGTGTACTTCTTACCTTTTTCAAGTCTAGATAAGTTATCGGTGAAAATCTCATATTTTGTATCCCAACCGACAAATTGACCTTCACCAGTGAATGTGAAAGTTTTGTTGACAATATCCGCTGCTTTTGGTGTCGTGCCAGATCCACAGCTTGTCAAAAGTAAACTCATGCATGATACAGCTAAAAGTGAACCTTTTGACCTTTTTAAAAATTTAAACATAACAGCATCCTCCTTAATTAGCACTGTCGTTGCTTAAACTAATTATATCAATTTGAACCAACTTACAAAAAATAGATGCAGTTGCCTGCATCTAGTTATTGTATCTTACTTTTCCAAATTACAAATTTTATCAACTCGTCTTTGATGACGACCACCTTCAAAGTCGGCGTTTAGAAAATACGAAGCACATTGACAGATAAATTCATAATTTTTAGTTAATGTATCCGGTTTAATTTCAAAATCAAAATAAGGTTTAGCACCAAAAGCTATAACATTAGCATTATTATGTTGAACAGTTTTCTCACTTACATACTTGTTATAACCCATACCGCATCTGATATTCTCAACTTTATTGGCAGTGATAAACATACCTTCACCGGTAGTACAAATTAAAATACCACGTGATTTTTTATCTTTAACGACGTTTTCACAAACTTTCAAAGCAAAATCCGGGTAATCACAGCTTTCAGTTGAGAATGTTCCTTGATCAAAAACTTCAAAACCTTGTTTTTGTAAATTTGAAATTAAAACTTTTTTGCATTCAAAACCACCATGATCTGAACCTATGTAAACCTTGTTTATAACTTCAGTTCGATTGTAAACTTTCAAAATATCCTCTTTTTTAATGGCACCTTCTCTGACAACTTCAACTTTGTTATCAACAAAAGATACCACAGTGCTTGGCACATAATCGGTCAATGACTCATCATTTTTTGAAACAACACCGCAACTGACAGTGTGTGAAAACACTTTGCACAACATGTCAATATCGTTGATGGGTTCTCCACCTGCTTTATTAGCCGAAGTCAATAATAATGGTTTTTTATATTCAAGCAAAAATCTGTTTAATCTTTCATCATCACAAACTCTAATTCCGATAGTTCCTTGTTTTGAAACAGCGTAACTCGGAAAATTCTTCTTAGCTTTTAAAACCATAGTTAATGGTCCCGGAAGGAATCTTTGTGCAACTCTGAATATATTTTCATCACATTCAACATATTTCAAAGCTTCCTCAAAACTACCAAAAACAACACTGATAGGTTTATTGTAATCTCTACCTTTTATCTCAATTAATTTGTTTCTAGCTTTTTTTGAAAAGGCATCACAAGCCAAACCATATATAGTATCTGTTGGCAAACAAACAACCTCTTCTTCATCCAATTTCTTTGCAAAATATTTGTCAAATTCTTCCAATTTTTTGAATTTAAAAACCATTTTTCTACCTCAAAAATTTATTTCCAAAAAAATTATAATATATATTAATTTTAAGTAAAGAGAATAATTGTTTCATTTAATATTTATCAAATTTTATTAAGAAAATTTCATGGCAAAATAAATTTTTCACGTTCTACAAACAAATTAAATTTTGTGTTTAATTCTAGCACCATATCACTCATTAAATCAATTAAACAAAAGAGAAATATATTAATAAAATTATCAACATAAAAAGACTTTTATATATGTTACATTTTATTAAATCACTATAAAAATGTTTTATATTTTTTGTTTAGAATCTAAGCGACAACATTAAAAAGATTAATATATATTTACAAATAATATATACTTAATAATCATAAAAATTGAAGGAAGTTTTATCATGCAAAACAAATTGAAAAAATTACAAATATTCACTTTGATTATCACCTTTGTCAACATTATTTGTTTGGCAACGATGTTGGTTGTTTTTATAAGTATCAAGAACAATCAACAGGTCGCATATATTTTCTTTTACGTTTCATTATTTGTTTTCGCATGTTTAAGTTTGATTCAATTTTTCTTCACAGTTCAAATCGTAAATCAAATCTTAAAACAAAAAAGAATCAACGAAATCAAAGGTAGTTCAATTCTTGGTCAAGACTTGGAAGAAGCGTACAATTTCGGTGAAGTGGGATTGATCGTTACAGATGAAGAAAACACAGTTATATGGGTCTCTGAGTATCTTGAAAATCACAACGTTGATGTTCTTGATAGAAACATCGAAGAATTCAACCCGCAACTTTTAGAATTGTACAATTCAGATGATATTGACAAAATCGTGAAAATAGTTTTTGATAATAGAACATTCAATGTCAAATGTATCAAACAGGCACATCTTTACATTTTCAAAGATATCTCGAATGAGGAAAACGTCAGAAATTACAACGCAGAACATGAACCTGTCATTGGTTTTATTTTCTTAGATAACTATCAAGACATATCTCAAACTCAAGACGAAGGTCAAACACTCACCGCTTTGACCAATATAAGAAAGTGCATTTTGAACTTCTTTGATCGTCAAGCTACATTAGTAAAACAAATAAGAAACGATAACTACATGTTTATAACTACAAGAGCGGCTTATGATTTTTTCTACAATGAGCATTTTAAAGTCTTGGATGATGTTAGAAAATGCACCAGTGATGGTTACACAATCTCAATCGGTATCGGACTTGGTATTCCTGAATATGATAAACTTTCTGAACTTGCCTCAAATGCTATGGATGTTGCCCTTTCAAGAGGTGGTGACCAAGTTGTTATCGCTCCATTTTCACTTCCGATGGTATTTGTCGGTGGTAAAACTGAAGCGAAAGTCTCTCATAATAAAGTTAAATTGAGAGTTAAAGCTGATTCACTTATTACTTTGATAGAACACTCTTCAAACGTTCTTGTTATGGGGCACAAAAATGCTGACTTCGATGCTTTAGGTGCATGTTTTGGAATATTATCTATTTGTGAATCACTGAACAAAGAATGCAGAATATTTGCAGATTTAACCAACTTTGAAAGCAAAACTCGTGTTGCTTTCAGAAGTAACTTACTTTCTTCTGAAGAGAGAAACAACATAACTATAACAGAGAAAAATGTTACAAATTATCTGAATGAACAATCGTTGATCGTTATTGTCGATTGCAATTCACCTAGCATGTGTTTGAATAACTCATTTATCAATGACCAATCTAAGATTGCAGTTATCGACCACCACAGACCTGGAACTGACACATTCACAAATCCACTTTTTAGTGTTATTGATACATCTAGTTCCTCAACTTGTGAAATATTGACAAACTTCATCTCCAGTGCCAGTAAGAAAATAACTATCAAATCAAATTACGCAACTTTCATGTTGACAGGTATCTTACTTGATACAAATAGATATCGTTCACGCACAAGCAATTACACCTATGATGCAAGTTCCACTTTGAATAACTTTGGAGCTTCAATCGAAAGAGCTGATAAATTCTTACAGGATAACTATTTTGAATTCCAGCTAAAGACAAAATTGATGAGCAAATTCACAAGTCCTTACAACGGAGTTTTGATGTGTGTTGCCAATGATGAATCAGATCCGCTTAATCCATCTACAATCGCTTCGGTCGCCCAGCAAGGGATGGAAATTAGTGGTATTCAACTTACAATCGTCATCGGCAAAACTGACAAAGATATCAAAGTTTCCTGCCGAAGTGATGGTTACATAAACTGCCAATTTTTGATGGAAAAACTCGGCGGAGGCGGACATTTTAGAGCAGCAGCTACCTCTTACCCATTGGACACAAGTTTAGATGTTGTTAAAAATAACGTCCTTAAAGTTTTAGATGACTATTTACAACAAGCTAGAAATAAAGAAGGCGATGATGAAGATGCAGAGGAATATTAAGGAGGAAACATATGAAAGTTTTATTGAAGAAAGATTTTAAAACATTAGGTAAAAAAGGTGACATTAAAGATGTTTCCGATGGTTATGCATGCAATTATTTGATACCTAATGGAATATGTGTAGTATTTAATGAACAAACAAAATTGGAATATCAAAAAGAACTTGAAAGAGAAAAGCAACTTGAGGAGAAACGCTATCAAGACGCTCTTAGTTTGAAACAAGAGTTGGAAAATTTAACATTGGTTTTCTACGGTGTTCCAAATCAACATGGTTATTTAACTGGAACTGTCAGCAACAAGGAAATAAAGAAAGAACTTGAACAAAAACACAACATTAAACTCGATAAAAAGGCATTCAACGACACAACTATCGTCAATACTTTTGGAATGAATCATGTTGTTGTCGAACTTCATAAAAAAGTAAAAGCTACTTTGAATGTATTAGTTTGCGAAAGAAATAAAAAATAATTATGAACGAGAAAGAGAATTATCAAGTAACTGAGCAAATTTTAATAGCTTTAGCTATCACAAACATCGAATATTTGATAGAGATTCAGACAAATTTGGTTGTAGAAGATTTCCAAAACGAAACCAACAGAAAAGTCTATCAAACTCTTTTAAAGATGAAAAATAATGATGAAAACATCGATCCTGTATCTTTGTGCAACAATCTTGTTAAAGAGCAGATTTTCGAAAACTTCGATAGTGCTAATAAGTACATCGATCAAGTATCGAATAACGTTCCTTTCACAACCATTGATTTGCGTACCTACATAAATCAAATAAAGGATCATATTTTAAAAGAAAAACTTAACGTTCTTGTTAAGGAAACTTACAAAGAACTAACATCAAAGCCTATCGATGATATAAATGATTTTTTAGGAAAATTTGAAAAAAACGTACAGGAATTAGCTCAAAAACGCCGTGTTTCATCATTTTTGAACATGGACACTATCGTTCCTGCTTTGATGGAAAGTATGTACGAGAGAATAAAACAAAGACGCCATGATAAAAACTTCGTCCCGTATTTAACTGGTTTGAGCACTGGTTATCAAAAACTTGACTACATCACAGCTGGTTTTCGACCAGGTGAGATGATAATAATAGCAGCAAGACCTTCGGTCGGAAAGACGGCTTTTGTTTTAAACTTAATTTATAACGTGTCAAAATCCTATCCAGTTGCTTTCTTCTCTTTAGAAATGTCAGATAAACAGATAGCAAAAAGACTTTTACAGAAAGTTTCCGGATTATCAACCGAGGAACTTGATACTCTCGATTATGATTACAACAGCGAGACAAAAAGAATATATGTTTCTGAATCAACAGCAAAATCTAGCTCTCAACAACTTGCAACTTTACAAGCAAGCTGTGAAAATCTCTCTTCAAAGAATATCTTCATCGATGATTCATCCTCTTTAAAGATGTTCGATATTGAGCAAAAAGCGAAGAAACTCAAACAGAAATATCCAAATTTAGCTATGATTGCAATCGATTACCTTGGTTTAATTCAAGTTGTTTCAAAAAACAGCACTGAAAATAGAACTCAACAAATCGGTGAACTTTCCCGTCAATTGAAAGCTTTAGCAAGAGATCTCAACATCCCTATTGTCGTTCTTTCACAGATGTCCCGTGATTCTGAAAAACGTACAAATCACGAACCGACAATGTCAGATTTAAGAGATTCTGGTAATATTGAACAGGATGCTGATATCATCATGACTTTGTTCCGCTCTGATTATTACAACAACACTAAAAAATCAGACCAAGAGACCCAGACAAATCAAGAGACTGAAAACAGCAATATTTCAAATGTCACAGTCAATGTTTTGAAAAATAGAAACGGAAAAACAGGTAAAGTATATTTTTGTTTTTCAAAGAACACCTGCGAATTTTCTGCAATAACAGAAGGTATCGATGATGAAAATAATTAACCTTGGTTCTGGTAGCAAGGGAAATTGCACTTTGATATTCAACAAATACGAAGAATGCATTGTAATTGATTGTGGTATTGCTAAAAAACACCTTTCCAAACTTCTTGATAAAATCAACTATGATTTAGATGAAATTTTAGCTGTTTTATACACTCACAATCACAGTGATCATTTTTCACAACACAAAATTTTTCCTTCAAATAAAACTTATCAACCTTTCAAATTAGCACCAGACCAAACTGAAGAAGTGCATATGATAGAAAATTCTGCTGTTATAGAGATTGGTCATTTTCAAATTAGAAGCTTTTATGTTAACCATGATGCTTTACCAACTATCAATTTCATCGTTGAATGCGATGATGAGAAATTGACTTTGATAACTGACACAGGTTTTGTTCAAGAGGAAGTTTTTCCACTTATAAAAAATTCTGATTATTATTTATTTGAATCAAATTATGATGAAGCTATGCTTCTTGATTCACAAAGAGAGTACACTTTAAAAAGAAGAATATTATCCGATATCGGCCATTTATCAAACACTCAATGTGCTGTTTACTTATCAAAATTGATCGGCGATAAGACTAAACAAATTATGCTTATTCATCTTTCAGAAGAATGTAACACTAAGGATTTAGCCTCCGCAACTTACTACAAAGTTATGAAAGAGATATTTGATGAAGTTCCAAATATCAAAATGAAACTTGCTAATCAAAGAAAAATAACAACACTTGGTGAAGATCTAAATTATCTTCAAAACCAGAACAATTTAGAAGATGAACAATATTAATTTTATTCTGATTGGAAAGATAAAAGATAGAAATCTACAATCTTTAATTAATGATTTTATTTTGAAACTTTCCAAATATTGTAACTGTAAACTTATTTATTCTGAAGAAAAGTTGGTTTTCGATGAAAATAATGAAAAATATATACAACAAGCTTTAGAGTATGAGAAAAACAAAGTAGTCAAATATATCAAACAAGATGATTTTTTAATATTGCTTGATTTACATGGAGAAAGTTTCAACTCGGAGGAATTTGCAAGAGAATTTCACGATATTATTCAGTATCACACAAACATTGTTTTTTTGATTGGGTCATCTTATGGACTTTCCGATGACTTGAGAAAAAGAGCTAATCTTCGTTTGAAACTATCAAATATGACTTTCACTCACCCACTTAGTTTATTACTTATTCTTGAGCAAGTTTTCAGAAGTTTCAAAATAATAAACAACGAAAAATATCATAAATAGTTAGCAAACTATATTTCTTTTCAAGTTAATATAAATTACGATCAATGAATAAAGTGTTACTTTGCTTGAGAAATCTTCCATCTCCAAATTTAATGCTTTTTCAATTTTTTTAAGTCTATTTAAAACTGTGTTGCGATGGATTTTTAATATTGTTGATGTGTTTGTAGCCGATAGCCCACTTTTAACATATTCATTTAGAAAATCAGCTAAGACTTTATCTTGATAAATTTTATGAAGTTTAGCAATTTTGGCGTTGTAGATTTGTGGATATTGTAAGTAATTGTATATTATTATGCTCTGCGCGATATTATCCTCATAAAATATCAAATTATCCCTCATGATAGGATTTTTTATCTTCATCAAAGCTTTTATTAGCAATTTGACATTTTGATAATCATTTTCAGAATAATTTTCAGAAATGTATATAAAATAATTGGAAAATTGTTGTTTTAAATCGTCGAATGAAAAACGCATTTTTGTATTTATATATACAACTAGATAAACTTGTGTGGAACCAAGTTTTGTTTCATATTTATCGAAGTAAGTTTTGAACATTTTAATCTCTTCATTTATCAGCTGTTTATTATCTTTTCTTCTTATGATGAAAAGATAATTATCTATCTCCTCATTAAGCTTATCGTAAACAGTTTTGAAGTTATGATGGGAGTGAACTCTTGTTGTTTTCTTCTCCTCTGTTTTTGTTTTAGTTATCTTATCTTTTTCACTTTTTACAAGATTCAGTGTTCCATCTTCATTCTCAGTGATTTTATGAAATTCATTTTTAGTTGTTTCAGTATAAGTGATATTCTTTAAAAATAAATTCACTTTAGGAGTACATAAATCCACAAAATCAAAGCTACCAACTAAAACAAAAAAACAAGCAACCTTCTTTTTATCAGCGTAGAAAATTGGAAAAAAACGTTCAAATTGATCGTTTTTGTTCTTTCGTGAAAAATATAATATTTTCCCAAAGTTAAATTTGAAACTTAATGGTTTAATATATTCATAATCCTCATTTAATGAATACATCAAATTTAATTTATCATCACAGATGTAAAAGAACACATTTTGCTTATCAAAATCACTGTTAATTACAGTTCTAAAAAAATTCAAACAACTCAACTGTAATTTAACAATGTCCATACTCTTTATTCCCTCACATATCAATACAAGCTATTTTTTATTAATACTAATTACAATGTAACATTTTTTTATTGTTAATTAAAATGTTTTTTGAAATTTTGATAATTTTTTTATCATTAAGTTCTTTTTATGTTCATTATTTTTCGCTAAAAAATTAACATTGTTTTTACATTACATTTTAAATGTAAAAATAGTAACATATATGTGTTTGAAATAGAGAGGTAAAAATATGAGAAAAATTTCAACAAAACTTTGTTCTTTGGCCGTTTTGTCTCTTACATGTTCAGCTCTTACATCTTGTAGTTCCAACAATCCTTCCGATGTTGGTTATTGGTTAACAAATGCAAAATACGAGTATGTTTCTACTGAAAAAGCTACAGATGACAAGGCTGCAGGTACTTATTACAGCTACAAAATCAATGCTGAAGCAGTTGACATCACATTCAATTTAAAAAGTAAAGCAAACTTCACAACTATCAAATGTGAGATGTTCTTAGATGGTGAACAAGTTGCTGATAGCAACCCTGGTGCCTATTCAAATAGCTATTACATCAGTGTAGATTACGATGAAAACAATGAACCTATTGGTACATTAAAAGGTAAAACAGTCCAATTCCACCTTTACGCAAATGAAGAACTTATTACTGCCAATGAAGATGATTTGCAGATCAATTTGATGCAAATTCAAAGTGGTGAGTACACCAATGTTGTTTTCAAAGGTGACGTTTTAAGATAAAAAGAGATTAAATTAAGATATTAAATATTCATATAAAATATTTATTTATACTCGTTCTTTTGTATAATTTAAGTAGTTTAAGGAGTTTTACTATGAGTTTAAATTCAAAAGTTACAAAATATATTCCATCAACAAGCAAATCTGGTGCTGAAGTTAGCATCGGTATCGGTCTTGAAATATCTGATGTTGAGCAATTGTCAATGAACGCTATTGTCAACGAACTTGCAAACCCAAATTATTCATTTGTAAGTGTTACAACAAAAGCTCCACAAAATATCAAAGCTTTAAATGAATATGAATTATACACTGAAGAAGATTTGATTCATGTCCGTTTGGCTGAAGCAAGAAAAGCTGCAAATTTAGGTTCATACAATTCAAGTTTCTTGTTGAATTACAACGATGAAACAATTGTTGATAGCCAAAAGGTTATCTCCGATTACGCAGAGATCATCTCAGCTTATAAACCTAAAGCAGTTTATACTTTCTCACCATTTGAATTGTCAAAACAGAGAATTCATGTTTTAAAATTGGTTGTTAAAACAATTTTGCAACTTCCTGAAGATAAAAGACCAGAACACTTGTATTGTGTCAGCTTGAATAACGACTTGGATGTGGTTGTTGAAGATGATGTTGCAACAGAATTTGATTTTGGAAATCGTTACACTTTGATCGATGGAATCTTAAGTGTTTATGATAGTGTTCTTCAATCAAATGAAAATCTTGTTGTTGGATACAAAGCCATCGATTTGATGAAATATATCAAGGAAAACTCCAACTTCTCTTTGAAGACATTCGTTGAAAACAAACTCGAGTTATACAAAAAAGAATTACTTGAGCAATATTAAAAATATCTGCTATATTAAAATATTTATTTGAACAAGAAAACAAAACTTCTGTTTTGTTTTCTTTCTATTTTGGGGTATAGCCAAGCGGTAAGGCAGCGGACTCTGAATCCGCTATGCATTGGTTCGAATCCAATTACCCCAGCCATTGTTTTAACACCTCTCACAACTTGAATGAGAGGTTTTTTGTTAGTTTTAATTTTTAAAATAAAATTTAAAAAACATAAGAAATAAAACTTATATATAGTATGAACAACATAAAACTATAGTAAATTTACAGCAAATATTTTTGAAAAATTTGTGAAAAATTTTGGTATATTTTGTGGTGTTTAACTCCCTAAAATGCTAAAATTTAACTATGATAAATATGATACAACAAATCTTTGGAAACAAAGTGAAAGAATTAAGACTTCAACAAGGTTTATCGCAAGATGAACTTTCAATTTATAGTGGAATTGATCGTTCACAAATCACAAAAATTGAGCAAGGGAAAGTCAATGTCACATTAGAAACAATAGAAAAATTAAGCCGAGCTTTACAAACAAAAACTTCTGTTTTATTGGAAGAAACAAAAATGCTTCATCCATTTGTTAAATGGGCTGGTGGTAAGTCACAACTTCTGGAAAAATTGCATCTTTATTTACCAAAAAAATATAACAATTATTTCGAACCTTTTATCGGTGGTGGTTCTTTCTTTTTAAATCTTAAACCTGGAAAAGCAATTATCAACGATTTTAATTCAGAACTTGTTTGTGCTTATAGATGCTTTCAAGATGAAGATGATTTTAACAATTTAAAAAGAGAACTTAAAAATCATGAATCAAACCATAGTGAAGAATATTATTATCATATTAGATCAATGGATAAAGATGACAATTTTCTTTCACTACCAATCTATATTCGTGCAGCAAGGATGATTTATCTTAATAAAGCTTGTTTTAATGGTCTTTATAGAGTTAACTCAAAAGGTTATTTCAATGTTCCATCTGGTAGAAAGAAAAAAGTTAATACTTATGACGAAGAAAACTTTATTTTATTGAGAGAATATTTTAAAAATAATGACATCACCATTTTGAATACAGATTTTGAAGAAGCACTCAAAAATGCAAAAGCAAACGATTTTATCTACTTTGACCCTCCTTATGATGTTATTGAAAATAAAAATTCTTTCACATCTTATGCAAAAAATAGTTTTGATAAAAACGAACAAATAAGACTAGCAAAACTATATAAAAAGCTTAGTAACAAAGGTGTTTTTGTGATGCTTTCAAATCACAACACAACTTTTATAAATGAACTTTATAAAGATTTTAATATACACGTTGTCAATGCTAAAAGATTGATAAATTCTAAAGCAGATGGACGCGGTGATGTTGAAGAGGTTATCATCACAAATTATTAAAAGGTCACCTAATGAATAATAAATATTGTTTTTACAGTGATGAAAACTGTCAGTTGTATTTAGCAGACTCTTTTTCTTTGCTTGGCGAACTTGAAGAAAAATCAATCGATATGATATTTGCTGATCCACCTTATTTTCTTTCAAATGGTGGTATTAGTTGTCATAGTGGAAAACAAGTTTGTGTCAATAAAGGTGATTGGGATACAACACTTTCAATAGATAAGAAAATCGAATTTAACAGAAAATGGATTAGCTTATGCAAAAAAGTACTTAAAGATGATGGAACAATTTGGATAAGCGGAACTTTTCACAATATATATAGTATAGGAGTTGCACTCGAATTAGAAGGATTTTCTATCATCAATAATATCACATGGCTTAAACCAAATCCGGCTCCTAATCTTGCTTGCCGTTGTTTTACAAATAGTACAGAAACAATATTATGGGCTAGGAAACAATTAAAACCAAACAAAAAAGGAAAACATACATTCAATTATTCTTTGATGAAAAATATGAATGAAGGAAAGCAGATGAAAGATGTTTGGATGCTTAATGGTCCATCTAAAGCAGAAAAAGAATTTGGGAAACACCCAACCCAAAAACCAGAAGCTTTATTGGAAAGAATAATACTTTCATCAACCAATGAGAAAGATCTAATTCTTGATCCGTTCAATGGAAGTGGTACAACAGGTGTTGTTGCTTTAAAACTCAAAAGAAGATACATAGGAATAGATAATCACAAAGAGTACTTAGAAATATCAAAAAAAAGAATATTAAAACAAGGAGGAATTCAAATTGATAATTAGAAAAGGTGAAGCTTCAATAAATAAGAAAACAAAGAATGCAATCATTGAATATGTATTAAATAATTACACGATTTTTGTTTTTCAGGGAAATTTAAGCAAATTTGATATCTTGATAAAATACAACAATGATAACAGCAGAATGAGAACTCCAAAACATATACATTGGGTTGTCGATGTTTTAATGAAAATTCAAGGAGAAACAAATCTCACAAAACAATTTTTGAATTGTATTAAAAACTTTTGGAATTCTTCCAAACCTCTTGAAAACAATAATTTTGAAACATTAAAAAATGTCATTTTAGATGGTAAAAAGTATATCAATTTAGAAAGTTACACTAAATTAAATGAGTTTGGTGAGTTTGATATCGAATTTCTATATGTACTTATGGAATTGCTCTCTATACAAGAGAAAACAAATAATAGTAAAGCATATATGTTTGGAAATATAATAGATGAATTATTACAAGAAAAAATCAACATTTATAAAATTGTTTATAAAGCAGGTTTTAGAAAAAGGGGATAGTTTATGAGAGACTTCAACAAATGGTTGAAAACAATGAAAGATAGCATCGCAACATACAATTTCTTCACCGATTTTAATAAAGTTTATAACAACGTAGACTCTATAAAAGTAGAATTAAATTTACTCAACAGTCTTATAGGTTCAAAAAATATTAGAAATGACTTTTTAAATTTGTATAAAAGATATCCTGAAATACTTAAAGCAATACCAATTCTCTTAGCTAAAAGAGGTAATCAAATTAAACTTTATGAAGCAGGTTGTGAGAAGACTTTCAACTTTGATAAGCCAAACTACTCCGCTGAAGAATATGCCGATTTCATGGAATACACAAAGTTGTTTGATTTAATTTCAAATCACATTATTAATAATCTTATTGATTATGCAATTGGTGTCGAAGTTGGAATGGACACAAACGCTAGAAAAAATAGAACCGGTGATATTATGGAAGACATCGTAGAATCTTACTTATTAGAAGCTGGTTTTGAAAAAGATGTCACATATTTTAAAGAGTTGAACAAAACAGATATTGAAAGAAAATTTGGCTTAGATCTATCAAAAATAAGTAACGATGGCAAAACAGAAAAACGCTTTGACTTTGTTTTCATCAAAGATAATCATGTTTATGCTTGCGAATGTAATTTTTATAATACTGGTGGTTCAAAATTAAATGAAACAGCACGAAGTTATAAAACCTTATCATTAGAAGCAAAAGATATTCCAAACTTTACATTTGTTTGGTTCACTGATGGCATGGGTTGGAATTATGCAAAACATAATCTTGAAGAAACTTTCGATATTTTAGAAACTATCTACAATTTGAATGATTTGGAATCCAAAAACATAGTTATTTAGTTATTCAAAATAATTTATAATATCCAATTTTACACTTAAACAAGGAGCCATTAAATACACACGATTTTAATTTGCATATTGTTTAATTATATAAGTAAATATGGTATATTTAATTTGTCGGAGGAAATTACATTTATGAAACTTAAAGTTGAAAAAGAGACATGTATCGGCTGTGGTATGTGCACAGGAATTTGCCCAAGTTGTTTTGCTTTTGATGATGACAGCAAAGCAGAAGTTACTTGCCCAGAAATTCCAGCTGATTTAGAAGAATCTGCTGAAGAAGCAAAAAATTCTTGCCCTGTTCAAGCTATCGTTGATGCTGAATAATAATTTTTAAAAATTTTATATTTTTAAAAAAATAGATGGTTTATGCCATCTATTTTTTATTAAAACTTTTTTTATCTAAACAAAATTGTTTTAACTCATTTACTGTTTGTTTATCGATAATTTCATACTCACCACTTTTTAAATTTTCATTCAATTTGTAGAAACCAATCTGAACTCTTTTTAACTCTATAACTTCAAGACCAAATTTTTCAAACATTCGACGAACCTGACGATTCTTTCCCTCGTGTATTGTTATAAAACAGCTTGATGATGTTTGACTAACCTTCACTTCTTCAACTTTTGCACTTGAGGTATAACCATCTTCAAGCAAAACACCATTTTCCAAAATTTTGACAATATCATCAGTCAATTTTCCTTTGCATTTAACAAAATACTTTTTGCCAATACTGCTGCTTGGATGGGTTATCAAATTTGCAAAATCTCCATCATCTGTTAAAAAAATCAAACCTTTAGAGTTTATATCAAGTCGACCAACAGGATAAACTCTTCCAAACTTCTTATCGATCAAAGAAACGATTGTTTTTCTATTTCTATCATCTTTTGATGTACAAATTACACCTAATGGTTTATTCATTGCAATATACACATATTCACGATTTACACTGTTATTTTCGACTTTTTTACCATCGACAAAAATATCACAATCCTCATCGACTTTCATGCCCAAATATGCAGTTTGATCATTAACTTTAACTCTATTTTCCGAAATCAACTGTTCTGCTTTTCTTCTAGAACAGAACTTTCTTGATGATAATATCTTCTGTATTCTTTCTTCCATAAAATATTAATCCCTTTAATAAAAAAACTACCATACGGTAGCTCATAAATATGGATCCAGCAGGACTCGGACCTGCAACAACCCGCTTATGAGGCGGGGACTCTAACCAGTTGAGCTATGGATCCAAATTCTGCTCAAACAATAAAGCAAATGGTAGCGGCAGGGGGAGTCGAACCCTCGACATACCGGGTATGAACCGGCTGCTCTACCAACTGAGCTATGCCGCCATTATGATGGTGGACCTGACGAGGATCGAACTCGCTACCTCCTCCATGCCATGGAGGCGCTCTCCCAGGTGAGCTACAGGCCCTTGCTTTCAAACTCTTTAATTATTACAAAATCAAAAGAAAAAAGCAATAAAATATCCTATCAAAAAGTGCAGTTTAACTGTTTGCCATCTCTTCAATTATTTTAGCAAGAACATCGATGGCTTTATTTTCAAAACCGGAATTTTCCAAAACCACATCAGCGTAGTTTTTACTAGGTTGAATGATCTCTTCAAACATCGGTTGAACAGTGGCAAAATACTGTTCGATGATCGATTCATATGAGCGTCCTCTCTCCTCATGATCTCTTATCAATCTTCTTAAAAATCTTCTTTCACGAATGCAGGAGATGAAAACTCTCATATCGGAAATCTTTCTTAAATCGGCATTCACCAATGCCATGATACCTTCAACTAAGATGATCTTGTTAGGTTCAACTTTCTCGGTTTCTTTTTCTCTATTATGGATGACAAAATTGTATTTCGGCTTATCGATGCTTTTTCCAGCTTTTAAATCCTTAAGTTGCTGTACCATCAATTTCCAATCCAAGGATTTTGGATGATCAAAATTAACTTTCTTTCTCTCTTCTTCACTGAGATTACTAAGATCTTTATAATAATCATCCATCGAAATATGAGTGATATTCTCGTTGTTCAATTTTTTTAAAACACGAGTGACAATATAAGTTTTTCCAGAGGCGGATCCGCCACCAATAAGTATAATTTTATTCATAGTTGAACCTCGTTTATAATTTTAAACAATGTATTTTCCTTTTACAAAAAAATATTATGTACGAAACAAATTGCATGCTCATTTATTGCTTATTTTCATTTTCAAAATACCAAAATGAACAATAAGTAAGCAAGAAATTGAGCATTTAGTTGATCAATTTAATTAATTTGTATTTTTTTGAATTTATATCTATAATTATATGCGTGAAACCATTCATAGGTTCATAATTTTTTGATAAAGGAGAAAATATGAAAAGCAAAAAATTATTTAGTTTGTTATGCTTAGTTGGTTCTTTATCTCTTACCGGATTAACATCCTGTAATAATGAAAAACCATCATCAGACGTAACATCAACAAGCCAACCAACATCCGATGGTGAAAAACCAACACCAGAACCAGTTGCAACAACAGGTAGTTACAGTGAAAAAGATGGCGTTGTCACAGCTGTCGGTACATACACCTACAGTTCAGTTTATGGTACAAATCCTTCTTATTATGGTGCTCAGGTTACTGCTACAATTGATGCTGAAGGTAAAATCACTTCTGTCACAGTTGGAAACGTTGAAAAAGATGGTAAAACATATAATAACGTTACTCCAAGTTGGTCACATACTGGTAAAGACGAATATTTAGCTTTAGAAGGTAAAGTTACTACTTACGATGGTCAACTTGCCACAGCCGTTTATAAGAAAGTTAAGAGTATCACTCATGAAACTAAAGCTGATGCTTTCCCAGAAGGTGCATTCCTTATCAATGGTGCAACACAAACCAGTGGTAGAACAAATGCTGCTTTAGCTGCTGCTTTATCTGCTTATTGTTCAACTGAAGGTGCATATACAACAACAACTGAATATGCTAAAGAAGAAGTCTATTTAGGCACAGTTTCTTACAACAGCCACAATACAAATTATGGTACAAAAGTTGGTTTAAGTTTCGTTGATAGCAGATTAGCAACAGTTAATGTTTATCCTCTTGCTGGTAATACATACATCACATCTTCATGGGGTACTATGAGTGGTGTCAACGGTTACCAAATTAAGAAAGAGTATGCTCTTGCTTCCTCTGCATTAACAACAAACTTAAAAGGTAAGACCAAAGAAGAAATACAAGCTCTTGTTGCAGATTTCGATGTCAGCAACTTAGATGGTACCGCATCATCTGCTGATTACAGCGTTACACAACCTGAATTACAAGTTGTCAGTGGTGCAACACAAACTGAATACAGAATCGGTCTTGCAATTAAGAATGCTCTTGCCTCAACAGCATATACAACAACAAACTTCTCATCAGGTGAAGCTAGTGCTGAAGTTAAAGCTGGTATGACATTAGTTACCAAAGTTTCAATCGTTGTTAAAGAAAACAAAGTTGTCGATTATACAATTGATAATCACGGTACAACAGGCAATGGTGGTATTGCTTCCAGAACAAGTCACGAACTTGAATTGATCTCTGTTTTACCTGATCTTGAAGCTTTATTCTTGAACAAGACTGTTGATGAAGTCAAAGCTCTTGCTGCTCCTGGTCAAATCGTTGCTGGTTCAACTGTCTCAACCGATATGTTCATCAACGCTATCAAGGATGCTGCTACAAAATTCAGTGCATAATTGATTAAATTAAAATTTATTGTAAACTATTATTTATAAAATAAAAGGTCCTGCGGGACCTTTTTTTAATATTTTCTCAACTCTATGTAAAAACTCATATTTTATAAAAATTATGAAAGCAAGTCTTATTGGAAAACCAGTAAAAATGACTTTTATAAAGTTAAATATTAAGTTATTTATCATATTTAATGCAAAACTAAGCACTAAAAAAATTGAAAAAACAACACATGCAAAAAAGCACGA
>CALVKB010000020.1 GCA_944332485.1 uncultured Bacilli bacterium
GATTTGACCACCTGATTCTGCATAGAAGTTTGTTTTATTCAAAATAACTATACCTTCACCATCTTCCAAGACTTCAACTTTATCGTTATCTTTGAAAATAGCAATCACTTTGCCACTTATTTTTTTATCTTCGTATACAAATTCAGATTTCTCAGTGAATTCCATCAAAGCAGCATTTTGTGAAACGAAAGATTCAACAGTATTTCTTGCATTACGAGCAGTTTGTTTTTGGTTTTCAAGAAGTTTGTAAAATTTTTCAATATCAACTTTCTTGTTTTGCTGTTGGCAAATTTCCAATGTCAATTCAATAGGAAAACCGAACGTATCAGACAATTTAAATGCATGTTCACCTGAAAGTGTATCACCATCTTCCTTCATGTATTGACTTAGTTGTTTTTCACCTAAAAGCAAAGTCTTTGCAAATTTTTCCTCTTCACTTTTGATAATTTTTGAAATTCTTTGCTCTTGTTCATCCAAATAAGGGTAATATTTATGCATGGCTTTGATAACAACCTTCACTAAAGTTGATAAAAATCCTGTTTTCAAACCTAAATTATGAGCATACTTGCTAGCTCTACGTAACAAACGTCTTAAAACATAACCTCTACCATCATTGGAAAAACTAGCTCCATCAGCTAATGTGAAAACCAATGAACGGATGTGATCTGCTATAACACGGTAATAAAATTTATATTCACCTTCATATTTGTATTGTGAATTTTTGGAAATTTCATCGATGATCGGTTTAAAAAAATCTGTTTCAAAATTTGTCTCAGTATTTTGAATAATACATGCTAATCTTTCCAATGAGCAACCAGTATCGATATTTTTATGAGGCAATAAAGGATATTCTGAACGTTTTAAATTTGGTTTGGAATTGTACATTGAAAAAACTATATTCCAAATCTCAACAAAACGATCGTTTGGTAAATCTTCAGTTATAAGTTTTGTTCCTAAATGTTGTGGATCATACTTCTCGCCGCGGTCGTAGTTGATCTCGGTATCTGGTCCACAAGGACCTTCACCTATCTCCCAGAAATTATCTTTACATGGCAAAAGATGATCTTCACTCACACCACATTTCAACCATAATCTCTTTGTTTCTAAATCATCCGGATAATATGTGATGTACAATTTATCTTTATCAAATCCGTAATATTGTTCAGAAGTCAACAATTCAAAAGCCCAAGGGATGACATCTTCTCTAAAATAGTCACCGATGGAGAAATTTCCTAGCATCTCAAAAAATGTGTGATGTCTTGCAGTTTTTCCAACATTTTCAATATCGTTTGTTCTCAATGATTTTTGTGCATTTACAATTCGTTTGTGAGGTGGGATAGTTGTTCCATCAAAGTACTTTTTCAAAGCAGCAACACCACTGTTGATCCAAAGCAATGTCGGATCGTTTTGCGGTATCAAAGATGAACTTGGTTCTATAAAATGCTCTTTTGATTTAAAAAAATTAAGCCATATAGCTCTTATTTCATCACTTGTTCTATATTTCATTTTAAAACTCCTAAAACCAATATGATTATAGCAATATAAATATTATTATTTATATTAATATTCAAAATTTTGAAGCATTTTTTTGTTTATCATTTTATTTACGTCTTATAAATTGATAAATTAAACCTGTTTTGATTTTTTTTGTTAAAATAAATGGCGTTAAAACTTTTCGGGGCGTGGCGCAGCTTGGTAGCGCAATATCTTAGGGAGGTAGAGGTCGTGAGTTCAAATCTCACCGCTCCGATATTTGATTGTTGAGGTAAATTTATGAAATACGAATATAAAGTTGTGATAGTAAAAAAGCCAAAAAATGTCGAAAAAGTAATGAACGAATATGCAAAACAAGGCTGGAGAGTTATTTCTAATGCCTACTGGAGTTCTTGGACTAACAGAATGGTATTGACGTTGGAAAGAGAACTTACAAATATTGAAAATTAATTACTTTTGATATAAAACAATTTATTTTAATAATTAAAAGATGTTTAGTTTCTTAAGCATCTTTTATTTTTAATTTTTCTAAAACTAATATAAATAAAATATAATTTAATTTGTAAACATTAAGTAAATATGGAATTCATTTGTACTAAAAACGAAGCTAACTCAAGAGTTGACAAAATTATCAGACGCATTTTAAAAAATGCACCTTTATCTTTCATTTACAAAATGTTCAGAAACAAAGATATCAAAGTTAATAAAAAACGCGTTGATATAGACTATATACTTAAAGAGAATGATGTAGTAAACATATATTTAAAAGAAGAATTGTATGAGCGATTCAAGAAAGATGAAATAACAAAACAAACAGTTAAATTCAATTTACCTATAATTTATGAAGACGAAAATTTGATGATTGTAAATAAACCACGTGGATTGCTGGTTCATGGTGATGAAAAAGATAAGAAAAATACACTTTTGAATATGTTCCTATCCTATATGATTCAAAAAAAAGAGTATGATCCGACTGATCCGAAAGCTTTCGTTCCATGTTTGATACATCGACTTGATAGAAATACATCTGGAATTATAGTTTTATGCAAAAATTATCAGACAAATCTCGTTTTAAATGAAGTTTTCAAAGATCATAAAAAAGTTATAAAAACCTACTTAGCATTAGTTTGCGGAAAAGTTGATAAAGAGGGGAAAATTGACAAACCACTTTTAAAAGATTCAAAAACAAATACTGTGAAAGTTTCAAAAGATGGCAAACAAGCTATAACTTTATACAAAAGAAAGAAGTGTTTTACAGAAACAAGTCTTGTTGAAGTTACTTTATTAACAGGAAGAACACATCAAATTCGTGTTCATTTTCAATCGATTGGGCACCCGATAATCGGTGATAACAAATATGGTGACTTTAAAATGAACAAAGCTTTTTTGGATATATATAATTTCAAAGATCAATTTTTACATGCTTATTCATTGACCTTTAGAGATATAAATGGTCACTTAGATTACTTAAATAATAAGACTTTCACTTGCCAATTACCTGAAAAAGAGCAGAAAATTTTGAATCTTATGAAAGGCGAATTATGACCTTATCAATAATTTTTTTGCTTCTGATGATCTTGATATTTGTTGGAACAATATTTTTGCCTTTTTACAGTATTTACAAAATTACATTGAGTGAAATAATCACATTTTTAATCATACTCATATTCTTTATATTCGATATAACTTTATTCAAATCAAGCATTCAATTATTTATTGTGAACTTCAATAGTCAATTCTTGTTCAAATTTTTGGTTGAAAATATGACAATAAGCACCAACGATCTTAATTTAGGAATGCTAGGACTTGGAATGTCATTTATTTATTTAATTATTTTCGGTGTGATTATTTTACTTATAAAAAATACAAAAATATCTACTGGAAGATTCGTTTTAAATGTAAGTATTGCCAAGCAGTTAGTTTTTCGCTTGATATTTTTATTCTCAACTTCGATCAAAATAACCTTTTTATTTTCATTGATTACTACAATTTCGTTTATGCAAGTAGGATTTTTAGAAAACGTATTTAAATTTATAACAAATTTAGGAGTATTCAACTATGTCAGAGTTTAATTCAAATAGTCGAAAACTTCACTTATTTATGAGTGTTTTAGATTACGAAAATACAGAATATACAGCAGAAAGTATCAATAACTTTTTCGATGGTTACATCTATAAAACACTCAGAGATAATTGTTTGAAAGCTAGTCAATATAACACATTGAATTCCAATAAATTGGTCGAGGATTTCAATAATTTATGCTATGAGATATCATCTTTGAAGGATCTTTATATATTACAGACTAAAGCCTCATATTTATTATCCATCTCCACTCCAAATTACTACGTCAACCCGATGTTGGACAATACAAGTTTCAATTTTGACATCCATTCTATCGGAGATTTAAAATTGATTTATAGGAATGAATTTATTTCATTTAACAAACTTAAAACAGCACCTGGTTCCAAGGAAGAAAAGAATGAAGCTATAACAAAACAATGTGTAAAATACCATGCCGAAGCAGTTATTAAAAATACTAAAATAATAAATAGATTTGAAGAAACTAACTCGATGAAACACTACTTTGGTCTTAAAAACATCTTTAATATTTTGGAATGGATTGTTTTTCTTTTCATAAATATTTTTACCACATTTCTTATTTGTAGTTTCAACCAAGAACTTATCAACAACTTCTATCATCCCGAAGTTTCCAGTATCTACACTTATGTTATCTATTTACCTGTATGTTCTCTTATTTTAGTTGATGTATTTTTCACAATTTTCCATATTATCAAATCAAGGATTTTCAACGAGTACAATTTTGCAAGAAAATTTATCAAAACAAGAAAATCGAGTGTTTACAGTAATTTACAAAGAAGTTCATTACAATTGAAAAAATACATATGTGAATGTGTTTTTACAAAAAGAGAATTTACAAATGATATAGATTTTTTCAAAGATCAATTTGAAGAACTCAATATTGACGATGCAATTAAAATAAGAAGAAAAACAAGTAACAACAAAATTTACAACGTATTTTTAATAATATCAAATTCATGTTTGATCATCGGTTTAATCTCCTGCGTTTTCTCTTTAGTATCTTCAATTTTATTAGGAGTTTTCTAATATGAAAGAAATTAAAAAGTATCAAATAACAAAAGATTTCTCAATATCTTCAATTTATGAACTTGGAGCATCTTTATTTAAATATAAAAACATATATGAAAACTTATTCAACAACAAAGATTTCTTTTCATTTTTAATTTCATTAGATTATGTAAGAGCAACTAAAATTAAAAATTTATATGATCAAGAGAGAAACTTTGATGTTTTCCTTTTCAAATGTCGTTATTTTATAAATCCTTATTTCAAATTTATATTTAAGAATCAAGAGTATAACACTATCGATGATATTGATATGACAAACACGATTAAAATGTTGCCTTACTTTGATTTAGATGTCATCAATTACTTAAGTAACTCCTTTTTTACTTATTATTTGAAAATTTCAAATTGTCAGGACAAATTGCTGATAAAGCGATACGAAAAATTTGAAAGTGATTATAAACTTAACAATCGAAAAGGTTATTACAACTTTGTCTATTCATTTATAAAGGATGAATTTTTTCATTATAAAAATGAAGTTTTCAAAGACTTAAAGGTATTCTTCTCATACTATGACAAGAAAAAACAACTACCGATATTAATTGAGCGTTTTCATCTTGATGAACCACTTTATGAAACATATTTAATTAAAAATAATAAGCAAGAAATATTTTTAGAATATAAAAAATTAGTTGAGATGAACGAAAACAACATTAAAAAAGGTATTGTTACCTTAAAACAAAATAAATAAGTTGATCTACCAACTTCCATTAAGTAAGCGTTTTCTTTATTTTAAAGCCATTTTTTCACCATTTTACTGTTTTTTTTGTGCTATACTTTTTACGATTTTAGGAATTTTTAAATACTATATGAATTATCAAGAAAAAGCTCAAAAATGGTTAGAATCACCTATTGTCAGTACTAAATATAAAAAGATTATTAAAAAAGCTACTGATGCTGAACTTAAAGATATGTTCAATGGTGATCTCCAATTCGGTACAGCTGGCATTCGTGGAATTATGGGTCCAGGAACGAACCGATTAAATGAACTTATAATTAAAAAATGTACAATTGGACTCGGTTTATATTTAAATAAATATTGTAAAGAAAATAGTTCAATTTGTATCTCATTTGATAATAGATACAATTCAAGAGAATACGCATATCTCACAAGAGATATATTAACAGATATGGGCTACAATGTTTACACATTCAGACTTCCACATCCAACTCCTGAATTGAGTTTTGCTATCCGCCATTATAAAGCTAGTGTTGGAATTATGATAACCGCTAGCCATAATCCACCGATGTACAACGGTTACAAAGTATACGATGAGGAAGGTGGTCAGTTTGTTTTTGAAAAGATTGACCGTTTGATAGAAATAATAAGTCAATTACCAAACGAATTGGAAGTCAATTATGAAAAAGCTCCTATTAAAGGTTTCAGCAGATATATAGATGATGAATTAGATCCTATCTTCATCAAAACGGAATGTGATGTATCAATTGGAAAGAAGATCTTCACCAACGATTATCGTCAAACTGGAATTATCTTTTCTCCGATGTGTGGAGCTAACTCCATTATCGGAACTAAAGTTTTGACAAATGTCGGTTACGATGTTGAAACAGTGCCAACACAAGATTATTTTGATCCATCATTCAAAGGAACAAAATCTCCCAATCCCGAAGACAGTATCGCCTATGATAAAAGTATCAAACTTTTTAAAAAGTTGAAAAATCAAACATTCAAAGACCCATTTAAAAAATTCAATTTGATTTTAGTATGTGATCCTGATGGTGATAGAGTTGGTGTTGCAAGTGAGAATAAACACGGCCGTATCACTTTATATACTGGTAACCAAACTGGTGCGATGCTTATTTATTTTCTATTTAGCCAATATGAAAAATTAGGGATGCTACCAAATAATGGTATCATGTTTGAATCATTTGTCACCTCATCGTTTGGAAGAAAAATCGCCGAGAGCTTCAATGTTGAAGTTGAGACAGTTTTAACTGGTTTTAAATATGTCGGTTATAAAGCAGGTCACTTGAAGGATAAAAAATATCTATTCGGATATGAGGAGAGCTATGGCTATCTTGTTTATCCTTTCGTCAGAGACAAAGATTCATTGCAATCCATGATTTTGATAGCTGATATGGTTGAATATAACATCAGAAAAGGAAAAACTTTGGATGTCTATTTCGATGAGTTGCAAAGAAAGTACGGTTACTTTTTAACAGAAACATACTCCGTTAAAGCTTCATCATTTGAAGAGTTCGATCAGATGAAACTTAAAGTTGCCTCAATGTGTGAAAAACCTTTGAAAAAGATTTACACACACAATGTTATCAAGATGATAGATTATCAAAATCAAATTATCTATGATTTTAAAAACAATAAAAAGGAATCATTTTCAAATTTACCGAAAACAAATTGTATCAAATACATATTTGAAGATGATGGTTGGGTCAGTCTTCGACCAAGTGGTACTGAACCAAAAATCAAGATATATGTTGAATTGATAATGAAAAACAAACCAAAAAATAAAGACGAGTGTCTTAAAATCTACAATTTCTTACAAGATTTCTTATCAGAATAAAAAATTCCGTATTGTTTTATGTGTTTCATTCTTATTACATATCTCAATACGGATTTTTTAATTAAATTTTTAATTCTTTTTTAAATAAATATTTCAATGTTTTAATAACGCCATCGTTATTGTTATCATCAAGTGATATTAAATTCACATCCTCCGGAATCTCTTTTAATGTGTGATTTTTCATAATGACACTTGTGTTACAAAATCTGAACATCTCATAATCATTCTCAGCATCGCCAAAACATATGGTGTTTTCTTGTTTTATATTGTAATATTTGCAAATTCTTTCAATAGCAGTACCTTTATTTACACAAAGATAGTACAACTCGGAATAAGGGGAACTACCCCAAAATCTTAGACCTATCCTATCATGTTTAAAAGAGGCTTTAACTAATTTTTCTTTTATTTCAGGATGACTTGCGGTGTTGAATATACAGGTGTATGTATCTTTATTAAGTTCTTTTAAAACATCGCCAACATGCATAACCATATTGTCATAATAGAAGAATTCACCAAGGTCACTGTCAGGATTTTTTATATAAATATCAGTGTCTGTTTCCAACATGATGTTATCAAAATTATCCTGTTTTATATCATTGATAATCTCTTTAACAACATAATGGGAGAACATATAACGTGTTAAAGGAAAATTATCATCGTATTTATCAAATACTAAAGCACCGTTATAACAGATAACAGGAGTGTGCAAATTTAATAAATTGTAATATTTCTCTATAGCTCTGAATGGACGACCACTTGCAATTACAACCATAATATTTTGACTTTCAAGATTCTTCAAATACTCGATTGTATTTTTTGAGATGGTTTTATCATCTTGCAAGAGAGTCCCATCCATATCTAAGGCAACTAAATAATCGTATTTTTTCACTTATTTTAATCCTACAACTTTCTCTACTTTATTTAAAATTGTTTGTGCCGATTTTCTAGCAATTCCAGCATTTTTTTCGAAAATCTCATCGAGATATTTTTTATTGTTTCTATAATATTTAAATCTTTCTTGTAAAACTTGCATTTCACTTATCAAACAATCAGCAACTTCCTTTTTAAAATCACCATATCTTGCACATTGTTTGAATAAATCATCAACTTGTTCAATTGAAATATTCTTCAAACACGCATATATTTCCATCAAATTTGAGATTCCTGGTTTGTTGATTGGATCATAAAAAACTTTACTATCCATATCTGTTACAGCACTCATTATCTTCTTTCTTACAACATTCAAATCATCATCCATATAAATGACTCCTTTGGAATGTTCATCATCGCTTTTTGACATCTTCTTAGTTGGATCACTTAAAGACTTGATCCTTGAACCAGTTTTGCTAACAATAGCTTTAGGTGTTTTCAATATGTTTGTTTGATAACGTTTGTTAAATCTTCTTTCAATTTCTCTTGCTAACTCAACATGCTGAACTTGATCTTCACCAACCGGACAAACATCACAATCATACAAATAAAGATCTGCCGCCATCAAAACCGGATATGTGAACAAACCTACACCGATGGCTTCTTGATTTAAAAGTGCGGACTTCTGTTTAAACTGAGTCATTCTTGATAGTTCACCCATATAGATAAAATTGATTATTATCGAATTTAATTGTCCAACTTCCAAAATATCTGATTGTTTAAACAATACTGTTTTATTGATATCCAAACCGCTTGCAAGGTAATAACTTAATAAATCGTATGTTCTCTCTCTTATCTCATTTGGATCAATTGGTAATGTTAAAGCATGAATATCAGCAACAAAAATATAGGGAGTATATTTATTTTGATACTCCTTAAAGTGTTTCAAAGAGCCAAGATAATTTCCTAAAGTAATTCTACCCGTTGGCTTAATTCCACTTATTGCTTTCATCCTTATTAACCTCTTAAATTCCTTTATAATTATATAACATTAAGTGTTCATTGATGTTTATAGGAGAAAATATATGTTAAAAATAGGATGCCATTTATCAATAACAAAAGGATTATTGAATGCTGCAAAACAAATAACAAGCATCAACGGAAATGTTTTCCAGTACTTTTCAAGAAGCCCTCAAGGATTTAAAGCAAAACCATTTGATAAGGAAGATTATTTAAAATTCAAAGAATATTCAAAAGAGAATGAGCTTCAAACAATATTGTGTCATGCTCCCTATACTTTAAATTGTTGTTCAAGCAAAAAAGAAATCAGAGACTTAGCCAAAATTATGATGAAAGATGATCTTGATAAACTCGAACAAATGAACAATGTAATGTACAATTTCCATCCAGGAGCTCATACGCAGCAAGGTGTTAATACAGGTATCGAACAGATAAGTGAATGCTTAAATGAAATTGTAAATGAAACTACGAAAACACCAATTCTATTGGAGCTTATGGCTGGAAAAGGTTCTGATATTGGAAGAACTTTTGAAGAGATCAAAGAAATAATAGACAAAGTACATTTTAAAGATAAAATTTTTGTATGTTTGGATACTTGCCATGTATTCGCTGCCAATTATGATATTGTTAATCATTTAGACGATGTTCTAGAAAAATTTGATAAAGTAATAGGCATTAATAAACTTAAAGCAATTCACTTAAATGATTCAAAGATGCCACTTGGTTCCTATAAGGATCGCCATGCGGCAATTGGTGAGGGTTACATTGGTAAACAAGCTTTGATAAATATTGTCAATCATCCATTATTGAAAGATTTGCCTTTTTATTTAGAAACACCTCATGAAGATTTGGTTGGTTATAAACAAGAAATTAAATTATTTCAAGATAATTACAAATATTAAAAAAACTAGGAGTTTTCACTCCTAGCAGTAAAATTAGAACTTACGTTTATTGTGTCTTGCTTGTTCACGTTTAAGTCTACGTTTCAAACCTGGTTTGACATAGAAATCATGTTTACGATAATCAAGAAGGACATTGGATTTGTTAACCAATCTTTTGAAGCGTTTAACACCTTCATCGAATGATTCGTTATCCTTGATAATAACCTTTGGCACTAATATTCACCTACTTTCTATACGTTTGTAAATTTTAATAAATTACAAAGATTTAATCAACAAAATTGTCAATGATTTTTTGTCAAAGTTTTATGTGTAAAACATAATTTTACATTAGTTTTTAGTTTTATTTATTTGCTTTTGTTGGTATTTTTTATAATTCTTTTTCATATCAGAATTAAAATTTTCAATTTTCTTTTCTATTTTTGCAATGTAATCTTGAGAGATTTTGCTGCATTCATCAGAAATTTTGTTGGTTGCATCGATAATATTATTATTGTATTTCATAATAGAATCTATTTGAGTTTGCAATTTTTCAAGAGGTTTATCAAGATACTTAGCTTTAACTTCATCATATTGACTCATGAATTCGTCTATATCAGCAATTTTTTCTTCCTCCTGTCTTCTTTGCAAATAAAGGTCTTTAAAATTTGTTGTTAAAGAAACAACCATATTTAAAAACGTTATCAAATACCCAGGACGAACGACATACATATCCTTAAATTCTTTAACTTTATAAATAGGTTGAAAATTTGGAGAATCCATCTCAAGATTGGAAACCAATACTGCATATTTACATAGTTTCTTATTTCTATTTTTATCAAGTGCATTGTAGTAATCGGAGTTTTTCTTTTTATTCACCGATTTTGACAATTCATCTTTCATATCCAAGCAGACAGAAGTTAACAAATCCTTCTCTTCATGATTATCATCAGCAAAAACTTTAAAAATAAAATCCGCTTTTGATCCTTTTGTTTCATCTTCGTATTTAACAACTTCATTATCTTTAGTCCATGTGCAATTTAAAAAGCCATTTTGCATAACTTCATTCACTTCGTTATTGCAGAATTGTTCTAGATTCTCTCCTGTAATTTTGACATTTGCAGTTGATTTTTGAAAGTTCAACAAACTAATCTGATTTTCCTTTTCTTTTATTGTTTTTTCAAAATCATTTTGCAATTGCAAAATTTTATTTTGAAGTAATAAATCATATTCTTTTTTGAAATTATCCAATTCACTTCTCTTTCTTTCAATTTCAAGATTTAATTTATTAATCTCTTCTTCATATTTGGAAACAGCTTCATTAATTTTATTTTTGATACTTAATTCATTATTAGCTTTTAAACTCTCATAATTAATTTCCAATCTATTATATTTATCATCTTTTTCCTGAGAAATCTGTTGTATTTTTTTCAAGTTTTCAGTTTCATATTCAGCTTTCAATTTTAAAATCTCCGCATTCAACTCGGTTTTAAAATGATCTTCATAATATTTTTTAGTCGCTGCATCAATAGTAGATTCAATATTCGAGGTATCAATTGAAATAACATCATCTAATGAGATGACATCACCTTTTTTTGCATCTTCCTCTAAAACAAGTTCTCTTTTATTTTTTATTGAAACTTCAACTTTTTTCATAATTAGTACCTCTTTTTAATTATATAAACATAAAATCAAAATATTAATTTTTGCATATATCATTATAAAAAATAGAGATTGCTTTTTCTTTTCTCCGAACACTTATATTTTAATTTTTTGAAGTGTTTAGTAAATGATGTGTTCCTTTATCAATATAAAATTAAAATTAGTCTTGGAATTTATTTGTATCATATAAACTTTTCTAAATTAATTGTTCGGAGATATGTAAGCTGCTAAACTTTTATTATGCTTAAAAATTTGTTTAAAGATGTCTTGGAAAATTACATCGCACAAGGCAGTCGTGTTTCCAATATGTCACCCCTTTATCAAACATTAACAAGAGAGATTCCTTTTGCTATTAAATCTATCACCCCTTTTAGAAAAGATTTAACTGTTAAAGGTTCAATGGGTCAGGGCAATAAAACAGACTATCCTTGGGTTTCTATATTAAATAGAAATATCACTTCAAGTACGATGTATGGATTGTATATTGTTTATTTGTTTAAAAAGGATATGTCTGGGTTTTATCTTACACTAGCTCAAGGAATCACGTATTTTGAAAATACTTTTAAACGTAAAAAATACGAAACATGTAAAAAAGTAGCTGAATATTTTCAGGATAGAATAAATGATCAATATTTTTCAAAAGAACCGATAAATCTTGTGGACACTAAAAAAGGCAGCTTAGGTTACGGTTATGAAATTTCAACTATTATTTCTAAATACTATGAATACGATAAATTTACTGACGAACAACTTATCGAAGATTACAAAAGATTGTTAGCCATTTATGATGAAATCTATAAAAACATGAATACAGATAACTATAACGATATTATCGATAGAATAATCACCTTTTCAAAACCAAAAGCTGATCATCTTGTGTTAGCAGATAATGCTGTGGAAGTTATTAAAATTGCACTTGAACCAGTTGATGGCCAACCTTACGATTTTTCAAAACAATTAAAACAAGTGCAACCTTATGTTGATAAATCGACAAAATATAAAGAAATTACAAACCCTCTAATTAGAAAGATTGATTACATTAAAAAAGCAAAACGTGATGCTGAAACTGGCTATCTTGGTGAAAAACTTGTTATTGAATATGAAAAACAAAGGCTCACTAATATGGGTTTAAGTGACTATGCTGACAAAATTAAATGGCAATCATTAAAATCCGATGGATTTGGTTATGATATTATTTCTTATGATTTAATCGGTTTAGAAATTAAACCTATTTATATAGAAGTTAAAACTACTACTAACAAAGTAGATTGCGAATTTCCAGTATCAAAAGGTGAAGTTGATAAATCAAAAGAACTCGGAAAATTCTTCTGCATTTACAGGATTTATGATGTTTTAAAAGAGCCTAAATTCTATAGAGTCTTTGGTCAAATAGAAGATCATTTTTACCTTGACCCTATAACTTATTTAGCAAAATATAAGGGCTAGAATCATTGCACACTTGCATTTTTCAGTATTTAAATTTATAGTAATTTAGTGTTTTAGAAATCAATCTTCATTTTTTATTTCAGAATATTTTTTCGCGTTTCCTTTAGATAAAGAAACCAGATATTTTTCTTCATTCTTGGTCATTTTGTCATTAACTATTTCATCTTCATCCAAATTTAATTTATCCAACATATCCCTACAATAGATAATTGAATATGCTAATTCTTAAAGCGGTGGTCCATATAGATCGACCATTCAGACCTGAAACTCTGTATTACAAAGTTGTGATGATTTAAACAAAAAAGACCAGTTTTACTGCAAAATACTGCGGAATTGCTGGTCTTTTTGCTTAGTTAGTTAATTTTGTTAGGATCTACTTTATCGTGATTTTTATAAAGCCAAATGATTCTTTCTTTATGCACACTAATTAATCCTTTGAGGAAATCAACTATTGGCTTCGGGTCCCTCTTGATTCCGTGATCTTCTAATGTTAAAGCGGCATTAAGAACGAAATGAATTATTAACTGATATGAATAGAATAAAACCTTATGAGCGTTGACCACCACCATGTCGTTTGTTGCATTAAAGTTATATCCGCTAGCGTGATTCATGTCCTTTGACATTCTATATAGCATCATCATTTCTTTGCTTGTGTCTTCACTAAAGGTATCTTCAAACAGGGCTCTCACATATTTGTTGAAACTCTTTTTGCCTTTTTCCAAGAAGTAAAGGCTATTACGTCTTAACTCCCAATAGAACTTTTTGAAGTTGTCTAGATCATATCTTTCTTTAAAGAAGTTATCATATAAATTTTGGAGTTCCTTTTCCTCGACCAATTTGTTCTTTACTCCAATTCGTTCAAAGTGGGCATCAATTTGTAATCTAGAGGAAATCCAATAGGCTTTTTTAATAAAGTCAAATTCTTCTTTAGATTCAGCTGAGCCAATAGCAAAGAAGACTGAGTATTCTTCAACTAAAGTTTTAAATATAGAAATAACGTGTTCATTATAACCCAACGAAATGGATGTCATCATATCAATAACTAGATATCTAACTCTTTCTAAAAATTGCCATGTAAAAGCATCATAGCCACCAGGCAAATCACATACTTGGTTCTTTATTAAGCGAATAGTTTTTTCAAACTCTTTAACGTTATGAACATTCACAGCCAACAAAGGGTTATAGAAGAAATCATGGTCAAAGTCTGTGCTCGTTTCATCATAAGACAATAAATTGCAGCTCTTAAGATATTCAAAGACTAGGTTCAAAATCTGATCTATGTATATTTTTCTAATTGTCATGATTGCTTCTTGCGCTTCTGGATGCATTTCACATCTTGGATGAATGAATAACGAGAAGAATTCATACATATCAGCGCCATCTTCACCACAGATTGGGTATTCTTTCAAGAGTTGAGAGAATCTAATGTCATCATGCAAATTCTTTTTTAGATAGAAACACGGATCATCGACTGAGATCTTTCTATCTTTCAAGTCTTTCATCGAACATCCAAAATGTCGTAGCATGGCTTCAGTTGCTTTTCCCTTGTCTGCGAAAACTCGTTTAACGCCCTCATCCTCAAAAGCTTCAGGTGAGTCCTTCATTAAAGAGTGGAAGTTATCTAAATCGACATAGGCATATTGGTATCTATAGATACGCTTTTGATCTTCACTAATCTTACCTTCAGCATCCATTCTGATAATCACCATTGCTTCAATTATGGTTCTGCAGCATGAATCAACACCAGCAGACTCTATGTTTCCAGAAAGATAATTAGTTAGAATGCTTAAACAACTAGACATAATGTCACTATTGATTCCATAGAAAAAGTAATCGCCATCAGAAACCGTATCATCGTTATAGTGTTTTAAGATTTCGATGTCGTGTTTCTTTAAAACTTTGTAAAGAGCGTTAATGTCATATTGTTTAACTTCTGCCATATCTGTTTCATTGTATCACATTATCCAAGAAGGCACGCCCACAATCTCCCTCGTCTTTAGGATAAAGAAGATATGTTCCCGCCTTCAAGGGTAAAGTGGAAATTCTGGGTTGAGAGTGTGATAAAAATAAAAAGGCAACTTTCTACTTGATTTTTATAGAAAGTTGGTTCTTTTAAGTTAGGAAAATAAGCACTAAAAGTATATAGATACTTTTAAGAAGTCACTATTTCTTTAAGGCTAATCCCACAATAGTTTCCACATGCTCACCATGAGGAAACATATCAACCAACTTTACTTTGGAAATCTCATAATATTGTTTGAAATAACTTAAATCTCTTGCTAATGTAACAGGATTACAAGATATATATAAAACTTCACGGCATTTCATTGAACAAACTTTTTCTATAAATTTAACTGTGCTACCTTTTCTTGGTGGGTCCATTATAAGTACATCAAATTTTCTATTGGTATTCGATAAATATTCAGTACAATCATCATTGATTGAAATGACGTTTTTAACATTATTTATTTCAATGTTTTTCAATGAATCTAAATAGGCAGATTTATTTAATTCACATAAAACAACTTCTTTACACCTATTTGAAATGGAAATGCCTATAGTTCCTGTCCCACTATATGCATCCAATATAGTATCTGTTGTCTTGATATTTAACATATCAAATCCAGTTTTATAAAGAGTCTCTACCATATAAGAGTTTGTTTGGTAAAAAGATGATGCAGAGATAACAAAATCATAATTGAAGATTCTATCTTTAATATATCCATCACCATAAATGATCTCTTCATCTTTTCCTAAGATTACATTAGTTTTTTCTAAGTTGTAATTTATGCATATTGATTTGATACTTTTAACTCTTTTTATAAGTTCATTTTTAATTTTGATAATTTGTTGTTTAACTTTGTTATCACGTGTATTTAAAACAAAGCAAACTAAATTTTCCTTATATAAACTACTCGATTTTATAACAACAAAACGCAACGAACCTTTATTGTTTTTTTCATTATAAGGCTCGATATTATATTGTTTTATAAGTCTGTTGATCTCCTTTGATATTATTCCTAATGACTCCTCTTCTATCAAACAATTATCAACTGGAATAAAATCATGAGATTTTTTCTGATAAAAACCAAGGCAAGGTGCACTGTTGCAATTGAAAAAACACGGTTTACTTACTTTATTTCTAAATTTGTAAATATTGTTAAATGTGACACATTCAGGTAAATCTATATCTATTTTTGAAAATTTATGAAGAAGATTTTTCACTTTATTCTGTTTGAACTTCAATTGCTCTTCGTATTTTAAATGCATCAATTGACAGCCACCACAGTTGAAATAATATTTACATAAAGGTTTAACGCGATAAGGGGAATCTGATAATCTTTCCAATACTTCAACATTGTAAAGTTTCCCAAATTTATATGTAGTTTTTATTTTTGCTTTCTCCCCAACAAGTAAATTGTCGACAAACAAAGTTTCATTATCAATCCTACAAATACCTCTTCCTTCATCTGAAAGAGCTACACATTCAACTATAAATTCTTTACTTGTCATCTAAATTAAATAACTCCTTCCCATAATTGTTTTCAAGTGAGTTCTTAGTTTTAGCTAAGACAAAATTGCAGGTTTGACGCATCTTCAACATCAAATTATACTCATCTTTATTTTCGAACAATCTCTTCTTAAAATAGGAAGAATACACTTCAAACAATCTTAAAGATGTTTGATAAATTGCTACTATAGATAATTCAAGAAAAAAGTTGTCATTTGAATAAAAGAATATTGGTGAAGAATGTGTTATTTCACTAGCAGCTTCATACCATTCATTGTATTGAAATAAATTAGCACTACGTTCAACACCATCTCTAAAATTCAATTTGAAATTAGAATCATCTTCGTGGAATTGCTTACATGAATAAAGCCAACCATACTCAATATACTTTTTCATATCCTTACTTTTTAAATTATGCCCTTTCATCTCTTTTTTCATATTTTCAAATATGATGTCCAACTCACTTTGATTTGTAATACCACCACGGAGTGCATTATTGTAAACAATATGTTTTCGATAGATGTTTCTGACATTTTCTGAATTATCACAAAGTAATTTGATAATACATTCAGCTTCATGCAAAGTTCTCCAAGCAACATAAACTTCACTTGCTAAAGATAAAGACATCATTTTAGTTGCACCGAATATCTTTTGAAAAACTTTATCGAAAAGATCTTCAATCAAACTGACGTTAGGATCATTTTTCGCATATTTTCCATTGAAATGTATCAACAAATTGATAAGTGACTTCAATGAGGTGATAATCGGAGAAAATGATGAATGACCTCTATCAAATGATTCTTTTTCCTCCAATGAACTTCTCAAAATGACAAATTTCAAACTAACAAGATTTGATATATCAAAGATCCTTTTATCATCTTTTTCAAAATCATCAATCTCCTTTTGACTGAAATCTTTAGCGATAAAGTCAAATTCACCATAACACATTCTGATCATCCTAGAGACAATCAAGAAAGTTCTAATTTCCAAATCCAAATTGATCTGTTGTTTTAGGATATTTATACTTGTCAAAAAGATTTTATAAACGCATTTTTTATATTTCTCTGGAACGATACTGTCGAAATAATTCTCGATACTTTTCAAAACATCTTCAGCGACATTTCTGTCATTAAATATTGTAAATTTCATCGAAGTACCTCCTAATTTTAAATGTTTAAAAAACAATCTTGCTTTTCTACTTATTTTACAAAATAAGTATAATATACGCTTATTTTTTATTGCTATATTAATTTAATTTTGCTAATATTAACAAGGCGACTTGTCCTATGAATGAAGATTGCCAGACTTTATTCGTGGAGCAAGCTAAGAAAGGAAGTATTTATGGCATTAACAAAAACTGAAGTAAGTCAAATTATCAAGACTTATGGTAAAAACGAAAAAGACACCGGTAGTGTCGAAGTTCAAATTGCTTTACTCACAGAGCAAATCAAGAAATTAACTGAGCACATGAAAGTTAATTCTCACGACTACTCAAGTAAAAGAGGTCTTGATTGTTTAGTCGGTAAAAGAAGAGGTTTACTTGATTATCTCAAACAAACCGATTACGAAAAGTACGTTGAACTTATCAACAAACTTGGTTTACGTCGTTAATAACAAAAAACTGCCTTCTGATGGGTACCTCTCATTCACTTGGCAGTTTTTCTTATTATTAGATCAGGATATCTTTATTCTTCTTATAAGTAATGAATGCCCTAGGGCATTCGAACAAAAATTC
>CALVKB010000021.1 GCA_944332485.1 uncultured Bacilli bacterium
TAAACAGAGAATTTGAAACAGTCGAATAAAGGGCTTTTTAAGCCCATAGAGCAACAAAAAAAGCAGGCGACGGGAATCGAACCCGCATAATCAGATTGGTAATCTGAGGTTCTACCACTGAACTACGCCTGCGTTGAAAACCAACTCTTATATTTAATCATTTTGTAAAAAAAAATGCAACAAATAAATTTTATAATATTGATAAGTTGTTTCTTGGATTCTATTTAAAAGGAGTTTTATATGCACGTTAAAAAAATTGGACAAAGTTTTCTATTAATTCTGATACTTGCAGTCTTCATTCAAACTTGCTACTTTATTTTCAGCACAAAAATAGATTTTGATGCTTACACCAGTCAAAGTATTTTCCATATTATTTATGGTTCAGCCTTTGTCTCTTTTGTCGGCGTTATTCTTGCTATTGCTTTATCCTTAAGTAGCAAAAATGATGAATATAAAGAAAAGAATAATAAATCAAGTTTGATATTGACGACTTTATTGTTATTCATAAGCTTTATAGTGATGATAGTATCTGTTTTGTATCTGTTCTCTTGCACTATGTATTTTATAACTTCACCAGCGAATAATGTTGATAGTTTTGATAATAGAACTTTGATGGTTTTAGGATTGGCATGTGCTGTTAATTCAATTTACATCTCTTGCTCAACCCTCCTTTACAGTTATAAGGAATATACTAAATCACTTAAAAATAAAAATGATCTGTTCTCTAAGATAATTTTTGGAACATCATTATTTCTCGGTTTTGTCGGTGTTGTGACATATTCGAACACTATGACTTATTTTATGTATGATTTATCTGCAAATTACATTTATGCTCTTGTTATTGCTTCACAATTTGTCCTTTATTATGTAGTAAGTGGTGTTATGAAAAATTATCTAATTACAGATGCCAAAGGAAGTGATGAAAGAAAATACAATTGGATTTGTTCAATAATTTTTAAGGGTGTAGGTTTTCTTTTGATTTTGTCAGCTGTATTTTATGGTTTTTATTTATTTGTTTTTATTTTAAATGGAAAAGTGACAAGTGTCGATGATAAACAATGGTTTACAATAATTGCTACTTTAACAACAGTTGGTCTTTATTTAACTGCTGTTGGTTTCGGATTTAATCACAATAAAAGAATCGTTCATTCAATTTCGACTTTCTGTTATTCAATAGGCCTTTTAATTGTTGCTGTTATATATATTTCAACAGTTATTACTACAACTAAGCAATCTGATTATATCCCTACTATCACTTCTTTTGTCGCTTGTGTTTTATATAGTTTCTCAATACCTGGAATATTCTTTGGAAGTATATTTAGTTTGCTAGGTTTTGTCTCATATAGGGAATATAAAAAATATGAGGAGAAATCTATAATTGAGAAAATTTTCAATATCGTAACTAACATAGTCAATATTTCCAGTTGTTTTGTAATTTACACTTTGATGATTTACACACTGGTTTGTTCAAGTAAGGAAGTTGAGTACTTCATCATCACTATAAATTATCAAAATTATATGTTTGTTCTTTCGATAGTTGAGATTTTAATCACTACATTATTTCTTGTTTATTCAGTTGTTCGTTTTATTCCAACTCGAACAAAAGTCAAAAAGGCAGAAGTAAATGCTGAGAATTGATAAATATTTATAAGTTTATTCATTGAAAAAGGGTTGTTATCGAGTGACAACAACCCTATTTTTTAAATATTAATTTTTAATATATTTTTTTATTTAAATTAGTTGCCAGAAGGTTCGTAACCCATTCTCTTGATGGCTGCAAAACGACGTTTAGCAAGTTCTTCACACTTGGTCAACAACTCTTCAGCATGATCTGGGTTGACACGTGGAAGTTGTGCATAACGAGTTTCGTTCATCAAGAAATCTCTGAATAATTCATATTTAGGTTCACGGGAATCGATTGTCAAAGGATTCTTGTTGAGTGCAACATTTCTTGGATCGTATCTGAACAATTGGAAATAACCACATTCAACAGCTTTCTTCTCAACAAGTTGAGAGTTAGCCAAACCACCTTTAATACCGTGTTCAAGACATGGTGAGTAGCAGATGATGATTGATGGACCATTGTATGATTCAGCTTCTTTCAAAGCTTTGATTGCTTGCATTGGATTGCTTCCTAATGCGATTTGTGCAACATAGACATTTTCATAGGACATAGCCATCAATGCTAAATTCTTCTTAGCGGTCTTCTTACCACTTGCGGTGAATTTTGCAATAGAACCAGTTTGTGAAGATTTGGAGGATTGACCACCGGTGTTGGAGTAAACTTCGGTATCCAAAACCAAGATATTGACATCTTCATTATTGGCTAAAACGTGATCTAAACCACCATAACCAATATCATAAGACCAACCGTCACCACCGACAATCCAGATGGATTTATCCAAAAGATCATCTTTGTATTCTTTCAATTTCTTGATGTTTTCGCAACTTGATTTTTCAACAAGACTCAAAAGTGTTGGAAGAATCTCACGGATGTGTTTTCTATTCTTGATGTTCTGTTGATAATCTTTGAGAACTTCCTGAAGATCAGTTTCACAAGATTCGATGTTTTCATCAATTATCTTATTGATACAATCAAGTTTGTAGTCAGTTGCAACTCTCATACCGAAACCGAATTCAGCGTTGTCTTCGAACAATGAGTTTGCCCAAGCGACACCTTCACCATTTTTATCTTTGACAAATGGGGTTAATGGTGTTGAACCACAGTAGATTGAAGAACAACCTGTTGCGTTTGCAACTAACATATCTTTACCAAACAATTGTGAGACAAGTCTATAGTATGGAGTTTCACCACAGCCAGCACAAGCACCGGAAACTTCATGATATGGTCTTAAGAATGATGTTTCCTTAACAGTACCTTCCGGATATAAGCCTAATTTAGGTTCAACTTCATTGTAAAGGTAATTTGCAGCATCTTGGTGGACGTATTCTTTCTTGGCTTCTTCCATAACTAAAGCCTTCTGACCGTTTTTACCAGGACATGCTTCAACGCAAACTGTACAGCCGACACAGTCTCTTGGATTGACTTGAATTCTGAAGTACAAACCTTTGACTTGTGGACCACCCATTGCTGGAATCAATTCTTTTCTTTCCTCTTCTGATAATTTGCCAACTTCCTCGTCAGTTAATAAGAATGGTCTGATAGTAGCGTGAGGACAGACAAATGCACATTGGTTGCATTGAATACAATTCTCTTTAACCCAGTGTGGGACTTTATCAGCGATACTTCTCTCCTCTTTGAGAGTGATGTTGTTGTACATTGTACCATCCAACAACTCATATTTTGTGAACATGGAAACTGGCAAATTGTAACCATCTAATTCACCGATAGGAGTTACATAGGTATCGAAATATTCATCACCGGTGAGATGTCTTGTTTCATTTATTGTCAAGTTAGCCCATTCAGGATCAACTTTGACTTCTCTTAAGTGTTCAGCACCTGCATCGATGGCTTTGTAGTTCATCTCAACAACCTCTTGACCCTTCTTGGAGTAAGATTTGTAAGCGAACTTCTTCATCCATTCAACAGCGGTAGCATATGGCATAATCTGTTGATTTAAATAGAAGAAACTTGCTTGAAGTGTTGTGTTGGTATGACGACCCATACCGATTGAGGATGCTATCAAGTTTGCATCGATAACATAGAATTTTGCTTTCTTCTCTGCTAATTGTTTCTTAACTCTGTTTGGAAGAGATGTGTACAATTGCTCATCGGTCATATCGGTGTTCAATAAGAAAGTACCACCTTTTTTCAAATTGGATAACATGTCGAATTTGTAAAGGTAACTATCCAATGAACAGGAGATGAAATCTGCATTTTGAACATAGTATGTTGAGTGGATTGGTGATTTACCGAATCTCAAGTGAGATCTTGTTACACCACCAGCTTTTCTTGAGTCATAGGCGAAATATGCTTGAGCATACATGTGTGTTTCATCACCGATGATCTTGATGGATGATTTGTTAGCAGAAACTGTACCATCAGAACCTAATCCGTAGAACAAGCAGGAAGTGTAATCATGATCGATATGCCAATCTTTGTTGACTTTCAAAGATAAATGTGTGACATCATCATTGATACCGATTGTGAAGCCATGGAAATGTTTCTTGGCTTGTAAAAAGTCAAAAACAGCTTTGATATCGCATGGTTGGGTATCTTTACTTGATAAACCATAACGACCACCGATAACTTCAATATTATCAAGTTTGTTATTCTTCAAAGCAGCGACGACATCCAAATATAATGGTTCACCTTCACTACCTGGCTCTTTTGTTCTATCAAGAACAGCGATTCTCTTGACTGTTTTTGGTAAAACTTGAATCATATCCTTAGCTGAGAATGGACGGTAAAGATGAACTTTAACTAAACCGACCTTCTTGCCTTTGGCTATCAAAGCATCGACAACTTCATGTGTTGTTTCAGAAACAGAACCCATACAGACGATGACATCTGTGGCATCTTTTGCACCGTAATATGTGAAAGGTGCATATTCTCTGCCGGTCATCTTGGAGATGAGTTTCAAATATTTCTTAGCGACAGTGATGATATTTTCATTGTGTAAATTGCTAGCTTCACGACCTTGGAAGTAGATATCATCATTCTCAGCACCGCCACGTGTAACAGGGTGAGAATGTGGATTTAAAGCACGTTTACGGAATTCCTCGACCTTCTCCAAAGGTAACAATTTATTCCATTCTTCATCAGCGATGTACTCGACATTTTGAATTTCATGTGATGTTCTGAAACCATCGAAGAAATGCAAAACTGGAGTGGAAGCTTCCAATGCAATCAAGTGTGCGATTGGAGCTAAATCTGCAATTTCTTGAACAGAGTGTGAACAAAGCATACAAGCACCTGTTTGTCTTGTTGCGTAAATATCCTGATGATCACCGAAGATAGAAAGGGCTCTGGTTGCGATACTTCTAGCAGCGACATGGACAACTGCAGGAAGACATTCACCAACCCATTTGTAGATGTTCGGAATCATCAACAACAAACCCTGTGAAGCGGTGTATGTTGTAGCTAAACTACCACCTTGTAATGCACCATGAACTGCACCAGCAGCACCAGCTTCTGATTGCATTTCAATAACTTTAACAGGATTGTTAAATGCGTTTTTCTTACCTTGAGATGAGTAAACATCAACCAATTCAGCCATTGGGGAACTTGGTGTGATTGGATATATTGCAGCGACTTCAGAAAAATGATAACTACCTAAAGCAGCAGCAGTATTTCCATCTGTTGATAAAAATGATTTTTTAATTTTCATTATTAAAACTCCTTGATTATTTAATTATAATACTTTAAATAGAATATAAACATTAAAAATCATAATTAATCTAAATGAATATTTTTAATGTTAAAATTTTTGAAAAAACAAAATAAAAAACCAACTTTTAATTTGAACTAAAGAGTTGGTTTTTATAAATAAACTTGTTTTTAAAGTGTTTTTGCAAGTTTTTTAATGTAATCAATCAAGGATTCTTTTAGGTCACTTCTTTTTAAAGCAAAATCGATATTTGCTTTCAAAAATCCGAATTTATCACCGATATCATATCTGTTTCCAGTGAAATGACATCCCCAAACCGGTCTATTTGCTTCGATCATCATTTTCAATGCATCGGTCAGCTGTATTTCACCATTGATACCATTTTTTGTTTGTTTAAGCATATCGAATATATCGGCAGTCAGAATATATCTTCCTAAAACAGCATAATCTGATTTAGCTTCCGATATCTTCGGTTTTTCAGTTATACCGATAATTTTAAATCTGTCAGCAGAATCTAAAACAGGGTGACTTGGTTCAACAATACCGTATTTTGAAACATCGCTATGAGGTACTTTTTGAACGCCTAAAATAGTGTTCTTTTTCACATCATATAGATCGAGTAATTGCAACAACGCAGGTTTACCTTCATTGACAATTAAATCATCACCAAGCATAACAGCAAATGGTTCGTTAGAAACAAATGGCTCTGCACATAAAATGGCGTGTCCTAAACCTTTCGGTTCTTTTTGACGAACATAATGAATATCGATTAAATTACCGATTTGATGTATGTAATCTGCCAACTCTGGTTTACCAGATTCTCTTAGTCTCATCTCCAACTCATAATTTATGTCAAAGTGGTTTTCCATTGCAACTTTATTTTGGTTTGTGATGATCAAAATCTCTTCGATACCGGACTTGACCGCTTCTTCGACGATGTATTGAATATTTGGAGTATCGACTATAGGAAGCATCTCTTTAGGCATGCTTTTGGTGATCGGCAAAAATCTAGTGCCTAAACCAGCAGCTGGAATAATAGCTTTTTTAACTCTCATATGTTTATTTGCTAACAGCCATTACAACAGCAATGTATGTACCAACAATGACATTACTTGCAAGTTTGCTTCTTACAGGTGTAAGGGAAGTTTCACCAAGAACAGTTGTGGCTTGGAATTCAGGAAAGTTAACTATGCTTCCTGCGGCAAAATCCGCACTGGTGAAATATAAAGCTCTTTGTCTTGTGCCTGCAGTGGAGGTTGTGACAAAGTTCACCAATTCATCTATTCCGTAATTTTCAAAAGCTTTAAGAATAAGAGGAATATCTAATTCTAATTGAGCGATGCTTTCAGTTGTAAAGGAACTTTCTGTTGATTTGCTATCAATATAACCAACAGGTTTCCATAAAACAGCTTTATCAGTATATTCGACACTTGCAATTGTTGGATAGTTTGAATCTGATTTTGGATCACCTAAAGTGACTTTGACATCAAAATTGTATTTGACATCTTGAATAACTGTGCCATCATCGGTCTTTGTTGAACTTCCGAGTGTATATTGAGTGTAAGTTTTTGTTAAAACATCACCGGATTTCAAATTTTCGTTGACAACGAAATTCTTTTTGCAACTTGCACAGGATAATGCAGTACAAATACTGATAACTGGGAGTATAAATTTATTAATTTTCATATTCTTTTCCTCACTTATTTAATTTATCGAGGTCGAATTCTTCCTCTTCGAATCCCATGACTTTTCTAATGTACAAATAATTCAAATATGAACATCTGTTATGAATTGTGAAAATATCATAGAAATAGAAAACAAAGAAAATTCCAAGAGTACAAAGTTTTGTAAGACCGGATGATTTATCGTTCAAATAAAATCTATCGGCTCCTAATAAACCAAAGCAAACTGAAAGTAATGTAGCGATGCTACCTTTTTTAAGTTGGAGTAATGCCTTGTGAGTTTTGTAAAGAGTATCTTTATCATTTTGAATTTTAAGATACATTGTATTTAACTCTTCAAGTTTATCTTTTGGTAAATATTTGATGGATTTTACAATTTTAATTATCTCTTTATCGTTAAAGCCTTCAGCTTTTAAATCTTCGTAGGCTTTTTTAGAATCCAATTTTGTTAGTGGAGTGTTTTCAACAACGTAAATGTTGCTTTCAGTCTCCAAAGTTTTATTTTCTTTAACTTTTTCGGCCATACTAAAACCCTTTCATTCAATTGTTTAAATTATACAAAATAAATAAGTTAATTTATATGAAAGGATAATAAAAGAATTGTATTTTAAATCACGTATTTTCCTATATTTTTTGTTTTTATAAAAAATAGATAAAAAAAGGTCATTTTTAAATGTAAGGGTTTACAAATAATATTGATTAAAAATATTTAATTATATAGAATAAATACATAACCGGAGGCATAACAAATGGTTAGTTTTAAATTGAAAATCACAAATCCTGATGGTTTAACTCCTCGTTTAGCAGCAGAATTAGTTGAAGAAGCTAATAAATACGAATCAGATATTAAATTAATTACTAAAACTGAATCCTGTGATCTCAAAAGTATAATGAACGTCTTCGGAACAGAAGTTAGATGTGGAGATGAAGTTGAAATTTCAGCTGAGGGTATCGATGAAGGAAAAGTAGTCGAAGGATTTAAAATCACTATCGCAAGTTATCATTTCTAATTATATTATTAACCTCCTTTATTATTTCTGGAAAGTTTGAAGCTTTCCAGTTTTTATTTACAAATAATTTTTGTTGTGATATATTGTTAGCGATGGCTAACATAGGAGGTTTTATGAATTTAACAAATTGTTTAAATTTTGAAAAATGTCTTGTGAAAAATGTCACTACTAATTACAGAAGACAAAAACATTTGGAGAATCTTGGAATAATACAGGATACCCAAATAATTTGTTTGTTCAATTATAAAGGCGACATTATCATAAAGATAAAAGACGGAAGATTAGCACTTGATAAGGAAATTGCAAAAATGATCAATGTTGAGTCTCTTGAAGAAGATAGAAACTTATTAATCTCAAAACTCTACAGTTTCAACAGATTGATTACGAACAAAGTTTCTGATTTGAAACATCAATTTTCAGTTTGCAGTAAAATTTTGAAAAAATCTGAATCAGAAGTCTCAATAAAGAAGAATAAAATTGATAAAAACAAAAAGAAAATGGCTTTTTGTGAAAAAGAAATTGAAAAATTGAAAAAGAAATATTACAAATCTTTAGACAAAATTAAATTGAAAGATTCTAAATTTCAACAAAGTTTACAAAGTAAGATTTATTTGTTGCAAAAGAAAAATTCTCTTTTGAACGAAAAAAACCAAAACAACAAAAATTTGGTCAAATTCATGAAAATTCAGAACAAAATTGAAGAACAAGAAAATCTTATAGATCTTTATCAACAGTTTGAAAAACTCGATTTATCAAAGATTGAAATTTTACAAGAAAAGGAGTTTGAATTATGTTAAAAATATGTTTAATTGGAAATCCAAACTCCGGTAAAACTACATTGTTCAATAATTTGACAAAGTCCAATGCCAGAGTTGGAAACTGGCCAGGTGTTACAGTTGAAAAAAGGGAAGGTACAATTAGAAGAAAGAATAAAGACAATGTTCAAGTTGTCGATCTACCAGGTATTTATTCTCTGTCGCCTTACACTGATGAAGAAGTGATATCACGTAATTATCTAATATCAAATCAATCTGACGTTGTTGTAAATATTGTTGATGCAACTAATCTTGAACGAAATTTATATCTGACATCTCAAATTTTAGAGATGGATGTGAATATTGTAATATGTTTGAATTTTATGGATGTTGTCGATAAACAAGGTGATTATATAGATGTTGAGAAACTCTCTAAAAAATTCGGAGTTCCAATTATTCCAATATCAGCTTTAAAATCAAGAAATATAAATAAGTTATTGGAAGAATGTGAGAAAGTTAAAGACAATAAACGAAAAGGAACTTCGATATTAAATCAAAATTCAAATTTTAATAAATTGTTAAAAGATGTTTCTGAATGTTGTGTTTCTCAAGATGTTCCTTCCCCTTGTTTCCACGCTATTAAATTTTTGGAAAACGATGAGTTAGAAAGAAAAGAACATCCATTTCTTGAAAGAGATTGTCGTAGTGAAATTGAGGAATTTAAAACAACTTCCAATATTGAAAATGTTGAACAATTCATCGCGAAAAGTCGATTTAAAATTATCGAGAATATGACAATTGATTGTATTGATAAATCATATCGACCAGCATATTCATTCTCGGATAAAATCGATAAAGTGTTTACAAATAAATATTTTGGAATACCAATCTTCATTTTGATTATGATGTTAGTCTTCCAAATTACCTTTGCCGAAGATTTCTTCTATATTGGTAAGATATTCAACATTGATTCAGTTCCGAGTCTAGGAACATACTTACAGGGTCTTGTGGAGAAGTTATTTGAGCTTATCACCGGTGGAATTGAAAGTGGTATGACAAATATCAATGCACCTTTGTGGTCGATCTCACTTATAAATGAAGGAATTTTTGGAGCTATCGGAGCTGTTCTTTCATTCTTACCTCAAGTTTTACTGCTATTTTTGTTCATTCAAATACTTGAAAACTCCGGATACATGTCACGTGTTGCCTTTGTATTCGATCGATTATTAAGATCATTTGGATTATCAGGTAAAAGCTTGGTTCCTTTAATTTCGTGTTTCGGATGTGCTGTTCCTGGAATAATGGGAACAAGAACAATCGAGAGTAGAAAAGAGAAGATTATAACTATCAGTTTGACACCATTTTTCTCCTGTTCTGCTAAACTTCCGATTTATTTAGCTTTTGGAAGTGTAGTTGCAGGTGGTGTTTTAGGTGGTGCTATGGTTGCATTCTTGATATATTTCGGTGGTATTTTTGTCGCAATATTAGCTGCTTTTATTCTAAATAACACCAAATATCGTGGAGCTTCAAGCTCGTTTATTATGGAATTACCAAGTTATCATATTCCACAATTCAAAGCCACTTCATTATCTGTTTTAGATGAACTTAAAAAATTCATGATCAGAGCTGGAACATTGATTGCTTGTTCAAGTTTAGTTTTGTGGTTTTTGATGAATTTCAACTGGTCATATTCATATATAGGTGGGTTAGATAATGGTATGGAACAATCGATAATAGGTGATATAGGTAGATTGATTCAACCGATATTTGTACCACTCGGTTTTGCTAAAGGACCAGAAGGCTGGAAATTTGTTGTCGCAGCATTAACAGGTTTAGTAGCTAAAGAGCAAGTTGTTGCAAGTCTTGAGTTATTATCCTCCTCAAATTACGATTTATTATTGCAAAGTTTGAACAGTGCCCAGATATTCAGTTTCTTAAGCTTCAACTTATTAACATTGCCATGTGTTGCAGCAATAAGTGCTGCTAAAGCAGAACTCAAAACTAAGAAAGACTTCTTATTTGTTCTATTTGTATGGTCACTTACAAGTTACGTTTGTAGTATGTTTATATACTCATTTGGATCATTGTTTGAGATTTCTAATAATTACAAATATGGAGTTTTAGAAATTATCTGCTTGATTGTTAGTGTTGTGATAATTACAACATTGATAACCTTGAGTATTGTTTATAAAAACAAGAAAACTAATGATGATGATTGTAACAACGATGATAATAATTCCTCTAGTGGAACAAATAAAAAAGCTCGTTGTATGATCGGATGTAAACATTGTAGATAACCTTAAGTGTAATATAACTCCTTGTAAAAAGAGCTGTTCTTATGTTGATTTTTCTCAAATTAGAACAGCTCTTTTTCTTTATTCTTTCTCTTTATCAAATAAATTGTGATCAAGTGCAACTTTGGTGTAGAAGTTCTCCCACATCTGAGTTATAGATTTTTTAGAGTAAAAACCGTGGCCATCATAAGACTTCTTCACACACAATTCATAAAATTGCGGATCATCTTTCAATCTTCTTATCAATTTGACGAAATCTTCATTATTATGCCCATGAATATAATAATCAAAAAGTATCTGTGGAAAATACTCTAAGTCTCTTGTGAGAACAGGTAAATTGACACAGAAGGCTTCCAAGATTGTCATTGGGAAGAGTTCTTCGTAACTTGGAACGAATAAAACATCACACATATTGTAAACTTGATTCATGTATTCACGATCAACAATTCCAAGGAATTTCACATTTTCAGGTGGATTATCCATTATTTGTTTAATCTTCTTGTAACCATCCGTCAATTTTTTAAAGGAAAAACCACCAGCCCAAACAAATTGAATATCAGGCATCATTTTGGCTATTTCTATAAAATCAAAAATTCCTTTTCTTGTCTGAGTTTGCCCAACAGCTAAAACTGTAAATTTATCTTTATCTAATCCATATTGAATACGGTATTTATCTTTTGGTTTACCTGTTTTATGGAATAAATCTTTATCAACGTAATTTGGAATATAAGTTATTTTTTCTTTATCAATTCCATATTTAGCGAGTTTATCGATAAATTCAGGATTCACAGTTATTAAATAGTCCATTTTTTTGTAAAAATTGATCAAATATTTATAGAAAACTTTTTTGAATGATTTTGGTAAATTGATGGATGTATCTATTGTTTCTGGAATACAATGACAGTGACCGACTAAAACACCGTGTTTTTTATATTTATTAAATCTGAAATAAAAATGAGGGTTGATGGTATGCACGTGAAAAATATCATGATTGTATTTAGGATCATTTATAGAAATTGAAAATTTGCTTGAAAGACCTTGCAAGCAGAGTTTGTTTTGTTCAAGCGTAGCACTTAAAACGCCTTGCCCTTTTATGTCTTCACCACCATAGAGCATATTAATCTTCACTGACATATTCATAAAAGCCCTTTCATTAATATTAAAGATATTATAAACATTTTCAAATTTAATGTTGTTAAATTAAAAACCATATAACCAAAAAATCTTAAATTTATCAATTTTTCAACTGTTACTAACACAAAATATATGGTGTGATTTCTTGAACAACTAACTTATTTTTAAATAATGATTTAACCAATAATATATAATTTATTTGTTATTAAGCAAAAGGAGAAAAAAGATTATGAGAATGGTCGATATTATAATGAAAAAAAGAGATGGAGGTTCTCTCACTAAAGAGGAAATAAATTTCTTCATCAATGGTTATTGTAAAAATGAAATTCCAGACTACCAAGTTAGTGCACTTTTGATGGCTATTAAATTCGTTGGTATGTCCAGAATTGAAATTTTCGATTTAACTGAAGCGATGCTCCATTCAGGTGAAATAGTTGATTTATCATCGATCAATGGTGTTAAAGTTGATAAACACTCCACAGGTGGTGTTGGTGATAAAACAAGTTTAGTTATTGGACCATTAGTTGCAAGTTGCGGTGCGAAATTAGCTAAGATGTCCGGTAGAGGTTTAGGTCACACTGGTGGAACATTGGATAAACTTGAAAGTATTCCAAACTTCAAAATTGCCTTATCTGATGAAGAGTTCTTCTCTGCAGTCAATGAAGTTGGCATGGCGATCATTTCTCAAAATAATAATTTAGTTTTAGCTGATAAGAAAATGTATGCTTTAAGAGATGTTACAGCAACTGTTGATTCCATACCTTTAATAGCATCTAGTATTATGTCAAAGAAATTAGCTTCTGGTTCTGATGCTATATTACTTGATGTTAAATATGGTGAAGGTGCCTTTATGAAAACTAAAAAAGATGCTTATGAACTTGCAAAATTGTTAGTTGAGATTGGTACTAGATTCAACAAAGATACAAGAGCAGAAATTACAAACATGAATGAGCCATTAGGTATGGCTGTTGGTAACAGCTTGGAAGTTATTGAAGCTATCAATACATTGAAAGGCCATGGCCCGAAAGATTTAACTGAGATTTGTTTACATTCTGCTTCAACGATGTTATTACAAGCGAAGTTATTCAAAACTCGTGAAGAAGCATTGCAAAAATTACAAGAGAATATCACCAATGGTAAAGCTTTTGAAGTGTTTTGCAAATTTGTTGAAAAACAACATGGTGATGTTTCATATATCAAGGATATATCTCTTTTTCCACAGGCAAAACATACTTATCAAGTTCACGCTACAACTTCAGGTACTGTTAAACAAGTTAAAGCTTTGGAGATCGGTACAATCAGTATGATTTTAGGTGCTGGAAGAAAAGAAAAAGATGATGCTATTGATATGGCAAGCGGTATTGTTTTGAATAAGAAGGTTGGAGATAAGGTTGTTTCTGGTGAACTTCTCTGCACTTTGTATACAGAACATGATGATTATATGGATATTGTCGATCGTCTTAGAGATGCTTTTGTTATCGACCCAACAAATAAGAAAGTCAAATTACAATTGATCGCTGCTGAAATATCCAAAGATGATTTAAATTGATGAATTTTAAAGAGCGTAATGTCCTTATTATCACCAACAATGAAGTTGATGATAAACAAAGAAAGTATCAATTTCAAAAGTATTTCAAATTGATTAAAAATCAACATTTTGACAGAGTTTACTTTGTCGATGGTGGTTATTGTGAAAAAATTCACTCCTACTTTGAAAAACTGAATACAGATATTTATTTTGTAGGAGATTTTGATTCTAATAAAAATTTAAAGGCTAAAGATATCAAAAACTTACACATTTTAAATAAAGATAAAGATGATACAGATTTTTATTATTGCTTAAAATTGATCGATGATATTGAGAATACAAATTTGTACGTTTTCAATTTGATCGGAGGAAGATTTTCAATGTCCTTAGCTAATGTGTTTATCTTCAGAAAGTTGTTTGAAGATACACAAAAAGCTTTTAAGAGTGTTAATTTCTGCTATTTTCAAAATAAGATACAAAATAGAGGTTTTATTCTCTACCCTGAACAAAGTGTATGTGTAGATAAATACGTATGTGAAAAAACAAGGATTAATGTTTTATCTTTGTCTGATAAAACAGAAGATGTAGAAATTTTAAATTTATATTATCCTTTTAAAGGTCAAATGAAATTGTCCTACCCTATTGGAGTTTCAAATAAGATAAAAAATAAAGATAACAATTTAATTAATAATAACAAAGATGGTTTACTTTTAATATTGCTGGAGGATCAAGATGACAAAAAATAATAAATTGAACATGGATAAAAATGTGTACGTTGCTTATTTGATTGGAATTGTAAGTATCATAATAAACAGCATTTTTGGCGTTTCAAAAATTGTCCTTGGTGTTGTTTTAGCAAAATTCGGCTATGGAAATTCAACATTGATTGCAGATGGCATACATTCCTTCACTGATGTTGTAACTTCAATTGTTGCAGTTGTTTCTATTAAAATTATCTCCCGCCCAAGAGATGATAAATACAATTATGGGTATGAAAGATATTCATCAATTGCTAGTGTTATCGTAGCATCAATTTTCTTCACAATCGGTATGACGCTGTTTGTTGAAAGTATTCATGGTTTGATTGAAACTGGATTTGAGATTCAACCAAAAGCTAGTGTTGATACAATTTTCATTGTCAGTATGGTTGTTTTAGGCTTATCAATTTTGATGAAGGTTATCATGTTCTTCTTGATTTATTTTTCAGGTAAGAAGATTAAAAATGATGCTATGAAATTGGAAAGTTACCATCAATTTGTCGACTCTTTATCAAGCTTTGCATCCATAGCAAGTTTGTTGTTCTCATTATTTGGTATATATTATGTGGATTATTTCCTTTCAATTGGTATTGTCGTTATGATTTTTGTTGTCAGTATAGAAACATTGAAAAGAGGAATTTACGAACTTTCAGATCACAGCATCAACAAGCAAACATTGGAACAAATTAAAACATATTTAAAAACGAAGTTTCCAGATGTTCAGTTCACGATGATGAAGACTCGTAGTTATTCTGATAAATACTACATGGATTTGGAACTTGATATTGATTGTGAGATGAATGTTCATAATGCCACTTATCTTGCTAGCAAAGTTAAAAAGGAATTATTGGATAATTTCGATATGATGAAAGATGTAAATATCACTTTCAAACCTATTTGTACGGATGATACTTATAATTGTTCACATCAAGAAGAGCATGATGTGAATATGTTGATCAATAGAGAAGAAACAGAAAACGAGATGAAAGATCAATAAAAATTAGCTTGATTTTTGCTTTCTTTTTTGTGTTTTAATCTTGTTTTTGTTTTTTTAGATATCTTTTTAGTTTGTTTAAATTCATCGAAGAACTTTTCAAACAAATTTGCATACTCTTCGTTAAAAATATAGTGTGTATTGATTTTTTTATCATTTCCATATTCTTTAGAAATAGCGCCATCATCTTTATTTTCAAGAAGATAATATATTTCTTTGATTCCGAGTTTTCTAATAGCGTAATAACATATAGGACAAGGTTCCAATGTAACAACCAGTACTGAGTTCAAAAAATATTTTATGTTGTATTTTTTAATTGCCTTAAGCAAAGTTAAAATTTCAGCATGCAAAAAAGGATTATCTTTTTTCTCCACTGTGTTGTGTGAATAAATATAATCATACTCTTTGTTTGTTGGATTTGTAGTCATATCTTCTTTTGGAATGATCAAACAACATCCAACAGGAATCTCATCTTTCTGATAGGCGATATAAGCTTGCTTTATTGCGAACTTTATCCCTTTTTCTAATTCTTTTCTTGTCATATATAAAAGACCATTGCACAACCTACATCTACTTATGGCTGCTACGTTCCCGTCCTGACCAGGTTCATAAATAAGATTCGCAATGGCTTTATTATGTTAGCATATTATTTTCTAATACTCAAATAAGAGAGAGTTTTTCCAAACTAATATAAAAAAGATTTATGTTGTTTTGTCCTTTGTAAAATTCTTTATATTAAAATTAATAAAGATAAATTGTTAAAAAGATTCTTATCGGAGGTGTTTTAATGGCAATTTGTAGAAAAAATAGTGAAAAAGTAAATCAAGAGAAAACATATTTAAATAAACCGGCTGTTATTTTAGAATCAACTATCATAACACATGGTATGCCTTATCCTACTAATGTTGAAGTTGCTTTAGCTGTTGAGGAGGAAGTCAGGAAACAAGGTGCTATCCCATTGACAACCGCATTTATAAAAGGTGAATTGAAAGTCGGTTTAACCAAAGAGGAAATCGAGTACTTAGGAAAAGCAAAAGGTGTTGTCAAAGCCAGTAGAAGAGATATAGGTTATGTTGTTGCAAATAAACTTGATGCATCAACAACTGTAGCTTGTACTATGATCATAGCTAAGAAATTTGGAATTAAAGTTTTTGCAACTGGTGGAATAGGTGGCGTTCATCGTGATGGTGAAAATACAATGGACATCTCAGCTGATTTGGAAGAATTTTCAAAATCAAATGTCAATGTTATCTGTGCAGGTCCAAAAGCTATTTTAGATGTTGGCAGAACTTTGGAGTATTTGGAAACTAAAGGGATTGCCGTTATCGGATATCAAACCGATACCGTTCCATTATTCTACACCAGAGAAAGTGAGTACAAGTGTGAACAAACAGCTTCTAGTGTTGAAAATTTAGCACAAATTATCAAATGTAATGATGAATTTGGTTTGAATCAAGGAAGTTTAATTTTAAACCCGATTCCTTTTGAAGATTCATTGGAACCACAAGTTATGAATAAAGCGATTGATGAAGCACTTGTTGAGATGAATAAAAAAGGTATTAATGGTAAGGAAGTTACACCATTTTTGTTAAGTAAGGTTGTTGATTTAACAAAAGGCAAATCCTTAGAAAGTAACATCAGTTTGATTAAAAATAACGCTAGATTAGCTGGAAAATTGGCTGTTGAGCTTTGTAAAAAATAAATCGCAATAGAAAAACTGCTGAGTGTTTGAGAGCTACCCCCAAATCCTAGACATTAGGAAAGGGGTACCTCTCATGAATTCAGCAGTTTTCTTATTATTAGATCAGGATATCTTTATTCTTCTTATAAGTAATGAATGCCCTAGGGCATTCGAGCAAAAAATTCTATAAAATAGAATTAATTGCAAGGAGGAGATAAGAGGTCTCCTGATTTTTCTTTATAGGCATATAGAGAAGAATCCGGGAATGAACGAGATAGACACTTAGGATCATAGAATCCGTAACAAAAAATTCATCATTCCCTTATTTTTGTTTAAACCTGTTTATACCAAATTGAAGCTTTGACTTCGTATCACGTTCAAGAAACAAGGATTACAAAAATAATAGGAACCCGACTAGCAAGATATCTAACAGGACAAGGAGGTTACTATGGATGGTCCAATAATAAGTTTTGATGTGTCTAAGAACTCATCACACATGAGAGGTTTTA
>CALVKB010000022.1 GCA_944332485.1 uncultured Bacilli bacterium
GATGGATATGTCTCAGCTTTAGATTCTATGGATGGAACATCTTGGGCTCAAAGAAAGATCAAAATTAGATATATAATTAGCTATATGGCTGATCAGTTATTATCTTTGTATGCTAAAAGAGTATCAACTCCAGGTTTTGCTTTTGAAACTGATAAAGACCTTGAAGCAGAATTTTCCTCTAAATTTCCATATGAGCTTACCTATTCCCAGATAAATGCGATAAAAGATATCAACAATGATATGAGCAAACCCTATCCGATGGATCGTTTGATAATTGGCGATGTTGGATTTGGTAAAACTGAAGTTGCTTTCCAAGCAGCTTACAAAGCGATACTTAACAATAAACAAGTTTGTTTCTTGTGTCCAACAACAATCCTTGCTAAACAGCATTATGATGTTGCAGTAAAAAGATTCGCCCAGACAAATATTGTCATAAAACTTGTAAATAGATTTGTCTCTACTAAAGAGATGAATCAAATTGTAGCATTATTAAAACAACACAAAATCGATATGGTTATTGGAACGCATAAACTTTTATCCAACAATATAAAATTTGATGATTTAGGATTACTTATTGTTGATGAGGAGCAAAGATTCGGGGTCACACATAAAGAGAAAATTAAAGCCATCTCTTCAAATGTCGATTGTTTAACATTATCTGCTACTCCTATTCCAAGAACACTGCAGATGAGTTTAGTCAACTTAAAAAGTATAAGTATGCTAACCGATCCACCTTTAAATAGAATTCCAATAAGAACATATGTCAGTCAGAAAAACGATGAACTTATCAAAGAAGCAATACAAAGAGAACTTGGAAGAAATGGTCAAGTTTATTATCTTTTCAACGATATTATGCGAATGAGAGAAATATATGAAAAATTAGTAAAGATGTTCCCAAAAGCTAATATCATGATGCTTCACGGTCAGATGGATGGTGATTATATCGATGAAGTTATGACTAAGTTCTACAACAATGAAATAGATATTTTAATATGCACAACTATAATTGAATCAGGATTAGATGTTCCAAACGCTAATACAATTATTGTTGAAAAAAGTGACAATTTCGGCTTAAGTCAACTCTATCAAATAAAAGGACGCGTTGGAAGATTCGATAAAATGGCATATTGTTATTTACTTTACGATAACTACAACAATATGACTGATGATGGTAAAAAACGTTTGATAGCTATGAAGTCTTTTGTTGAACTTGGTAGTGGTTATAAAATTGCATCAACTGATTTAAAAATCAGAGGTGCTGGAGATTTGTTAGGCAAAATGCAATCTGGACATATCGATTCAATTGGCTATGAAACTTTCAATAAATTAGTCAAGGAAGTCATGGAAAAACAAAAAGAACAAAACGAATCGATCAAATTGACAAAAAATGATTCTTCATCTTTATATTCGACACTTTATAACGACAAAGGAAACACATATTATTTATCATTTTCTCTTGATGCAAGGATTCCAGATGAATATTGTTGTCAAGAAGATAGAATAAGTTTATACAGGGAATTATCAAATATTGATTCGTTGGATGAACTTTCAAACTTCAGTATCAAAATAAAAGATGTTTTTGGAAATTATCCATCTGAAGTAAATAATCTTTTGAATAAAAGAAAGATTGAGATTATTTTGAATATGGGATTTGTAGAGAGTTTTGTCGAAACTCTTTCAAGCTACAAAATTACATTAACTGAACAATACTCCTTTATTAAAGGAATATATGATGAACTACTTGAAAAATTAAGTTGTTTAGTTGACTGTATCAGAGTGCAAATAAGTTCAAGGCACATTACGATATATCTTAATAGAACAAATGAATATTTGGAAAATTTGTTGTATTTGACTACAACTTTATTGGAATGTTCCAACTACAAAATCAACAATAAAAACAATGATGAATTAGTCGATAACATCGAATAGTTCTTTGTAATTTTCCAAATATCTGCAGTAGAAATTTTCAGTGAATAAATTTTCAATTTTCGGTATATAAATACACTTGTTATCAGAATCTAAAAATATCGGATAAATGATATTAAATGGGTGTGGTATTTTGTAATCCTTGAAAAATTCTTTTACTGTTTTACACTTCAATTTGCTGTTCATGTAAATTTCTTTTTCATCATTAAAAGAATAAACATCAGTTATTTTTGCAGTTTGAGTTGTTAGTTTATATTTTTGTTTAAGTTTTGAAAAATTACAATAGATAAAATCATTATCAATCATATGATCATTATCTTTATCAAGTGAAAAAGAGAATATCTTTTCAAATTCAATAATTGGAATCATAGCGTATTTTTTGTTATAACATACGCACAAAATATCGTTAGTCAAACAATATGTATTTTTTCCACCGATGACAAAATAATATAACTCATTTATTATAGTTTTGTATTTTTCTCTCATAACAATATAGGAATACTCATTTTTCAAAGAATCTATTGCTGAATATAAAACTCTTTTTATATATTCCGTTTTTGTTTGATCATCCAAATTTGAATAATCAAACTTGAATATGTTCTTTTTAGAAAAACAAAAAGACTTATCAACCAAACTTTTCATTCTTCTCAACTGTTTGTTATCATCATCGATATCTTTTAAAACGTTCTTCAAGCAATTTTCATTTGTGAAGATAGTTTTATTCAACTTTGTACGGAGGTTATTTCTCTCCCTATTTTTCGTATTAGTTATGTCTTCATAATAATCGTAATCATTAGTATGAAGAAAATCATATATCTGTTTTTTAGTGACATCTAGAAATGGGCGAATAATATTAATCCCATCAAAAAAGACACTCTCATTCAACGAAAAATATGAGACGTAGTTCTTTCTTTTCTTCTGCAAATAATAAGTTTCAACAAGATCATTGAGGTGTTCATTGACAACAACATAGTCTATTTTATTCTCTTTAGCTAATTTAACAAAAAGTTTATAACGATATTCACGTGCTTCTTTTTCAAAATTTTTATTTGTGTTTGCACATTCAAAATTATCAAAGTGAAAACATTTCAATTTGAATAAATCCACATAATAATTTACAATTCTCTCTTCTAGATCAACATATTCAGAATCATGATAATTTATATAAACTAAAAAAAGATGCTCTCTTATATAGCTCATCGAACAATTCAAATTATTTATAAAATAATCGATGATATTAACAAGCCCGTAAACTGAATCTGGGCCTCCGGAGAAAGTGAGCAAATATTTTTTATCTTTTAAAATAAATTTGTTCAGTGCCATGATTTTAAAATTGTCAAAATTGAAGAAACATCATATTTCTGCTTTGTCACAATAAAATAATACAAAATGAGAATAAGCAAAGCTATCATGACAATTGAGATGAAAATACAAAAAATATTAATTATTAAATTTCGCGATGAAAATTTATTCTTTCTTTTTTCAATAGTGACACTGTTGTACTGTTTTTGATTTTGTACAGAAAAATTTTCATTATTCACAGCATCACTTTTTTTATTTTTAATTTGTGAGTTATATGATTTTCTTTTCATAACGATTAAATTATACGATATTAGTCAGTCTGATTTTTATAAATCCGCTTTCATAAATCAATTGATCTGTTTGGTATCCTCAAGTATCTTGTACATTGTTTTTCCCTCTTCAATAGAACAATGTTCCAAAATTTTAACAACTTCAAAACTAACTTTTCTCAATTCTGAAATATTCAAAACAACAATATCACCTTGTTTAACAATAGTGGATGGTTTAGCTATTTTGTCGTTAACTAAAACCTTGCCCAAGTTTATAAAATCATGAGCAACTTCCCTTCTTTTAACTAAATGAGAAACCTTCAAAAATTTATCTAAACGCATTATTTAATAACATCAACACCCATGTATTTTCTTAAAACTTCTGGGACTGTTATTGAACCATCTTCATTTTGATAATTTTCGATGATTGCAGCAACGGTTCTTCCTATAGCCAATCCAGAACCATTTAAAGTATGAACAAGCTCCGGTTTGGAATCTTTTGTACGTTTAAAACGTATCTGCATTCTTCTAGCCTGGTAATCTAAGAAATTGGAACAAGAAGATATCTCTTTGTAGTTGTTATAACTTGGCATCCAAACTTCAATATCGTATGTTTTGGCGGAGGAAAATCCAACATCACCAGTTGATAAAGTGACAACACGGTATGGAAGTTTTAACAATTGTAAGATTCTCTCAGCATCATTTGTCAATTTTTCAAGTTCATCAAATGAAGTTTCAGGAAGAACAAATTTAACAAGTTCAACTTTTTGGAATTGGTGAACACGGATGATACCTCTTGTATCTCTACCAGCTGCTCCGGCTTCACTTCTAAAACATGAGGAATATGCACAGAAGTATTTTGGCAAATCTTTAGCATCGAGAATTTCATCACGATAATAATTGGTAACAGGGATTTCAGCAGTGGAAATAAGCCAGAAATCCTCTTTATTGACATGATATGCATCTTCTGCGAACTTAGGAAGTTGACCAGTACCATACATAGATGCAGTATTTACCATATAAGGAGGAAGCATCTCTGTATAGCCATGTTCTGAATGAGTATCAAGCATCAAAGAAGCGACTGCTCTTTCAAGTCTTGCGAATAAACCTTTGTAGAAGAAAAAGCGTTGACCAGAAACTTTCACGCCTCTTTCAAAATCAAAATATCCCAACTTAGTACCAAGATCCCAGTGGGCTAAAGGTTCGAATTTAAATTTACGTGGGCTGCCAATTACTCTTTCTACTCTATTGACAGAATCATCTTTTCCAATTGGCAAACTTTTATCCGGAACATTAGGTGTTTTTAATAACATATCACGTATCTCAGCGTTGATCTTCTCAAGTTCAGCATCCAAAGATGTCATACGTTCTTTATTAGAAGTGACCTTTTTTGAAAGTTCTTCAGCTAATTTTTCGTTTTTCTCTCTTTTTGCAAGTCCAATTTGTTTACTTAAAACATTTCTTGAATTTTTTAACTCATCACTCTCGGCAATAAGCTGTTTTCTCTTTTTATCTAATTCTGGCAATTGTTTTAAATATGAATAATCACCATTTCTACAATTGAGTCTATCAATTACTTCATCTAAATTTTCAATGACATATTTTATATCAAGCATATTTTTACTCCTTACGTTATACGCTATTAAAATCAACAATTATTATAATAAACTTAATAAGTAAAATATCTAATTTATAAAATAATATTGGAAAAATATGTCAAAGAAGTTATGTGAATGTATGCCAAGCGATTGGTATGAAAAATTGGTTAAATTAGAAAGTTTCAATTTAGAAGAATTTCAAAATTTTTTTGATGTACTTCAACAAGACTATCAAAAAGAAACAATATATCCATCTTTCAACGATATTTTCAAAGCTTTTTATCATACATCTTACAAACAAATAAAAGTTGTGATATTTGGACAAGATCCATATCACGATGGTAGTGCTGACGGTTTGGCTTTTTCTAATAGTTCCACCAAAAAATTATCACCATCCTTACGAAATCTTTTTAAAGAATTAGAATTTGAATACCATCAAAAAAGGATAGATGGAAATTTAGAAGATTGGGCGAAACAAGGTGTTTTACTTTTAAATGCAGTATTGACTGTTAAAAAAGGACAACCAAATTCCTACAAAAATTCTAAATGGGTCAATTTTATCGATGCAATTGTTAGGATTTGTGATCAAAAGGAAGAACCTGTAGTTTTTGTATTGTTTGGAAATTCAGCAATCAAATATGAAAAACTTATTTCAGATAAAAACTACATTTTAAAATTCACTCATCCCAGCCCTTTATCTGCATATCGCGGTTTTTTCAATTGTAACTGTTTTAAAAAAATAAACCATGCATTGAGAATATCAAATCAAAAAGAGATTGATTTTATTTAAAATATTAAGAAAGGAAATTTAAAAACATGAAAAGAAAATTTAAAAGCATTCTTGGCTGGATATTAATTTCTATAGGTGTTGTAATATCAGTCACTTTACTTATACTGGTTATCTTAGAAAACTTCAAAACAATACAACCATTATCCGATGCAGTAATTTACTCTCTTGCAATTTTAGGTATTGGAATTTCATGTTTAGGAATCATTTTATTACTTTACAAGATTGAAACTCCAGATGAAAAATACAATAAAAACAATATACTTGAGAAAAATTATGGTGAATACCAAATTCTACCTAATAAAAATAATATTCAACTTCACGATATTACTGCTGTTAAAGCTACTCAAGCTATCAAATTCTATGATGATGGGATTGAAATAATTCAAGCATGTATCGAAACAGACAACAACAGACGTGGTGAAATTTATATTTTTAAAAACATCATAAATAACGAATATGAGACAATCAATCAAAATGATTCAAAGAAAGATTCAAATAATTCAACAGATGTAACTAAAAGGGTGTTGAAGATTAAACAATACATCAACAAAGAATTAATAATCTCATATGGCTTACACAATCTTTATGTTTTCGTTGAAGATTTTGAGTTAAATATTGATCAAATGATAAATGATAAAATTCCTTTGAAACAAATTTATCAAATGCTTGATTTTCCTATCTTTATAAAAGAAACATTGAAACTGAAAAAAGACGAAAAAAGTACAAATTTTGAGATAGTTTAATTATTTTAAATCTTCCTTTAGTTTGTTAAAAAATGAACAGATATATGATTTGGATACATTTACACCAAATTCATGTAATATAACATCAACCAATTCTGAATAAGTTAAATCAGTATATTTCATTCTAGCTTGAATAATAACCTTCTCTTTTTCATTGAAAAAGTCAAAAGGTTTTATTTTCAAAATTTTATCCAATAACTCCACATTTTCCTGAGCAGTTTTCAAACTTCTTTTGTAATTTATGACAACACAATTATCGATGCGGTTTTGAGAATTTAAAAAATCCTTCTCTATTCTGATATTTTCAAAATTAAGCATTGTGTTTGTACAGCCTAAAAATGATAAAAGATTTGAGATATATTCACTTTTTTTCATATAAACAACATATTTATTTCTTCTTTTAATAACTTTGAAGGAATATTCTAAAACATCTTCAAATTGCAAATATAAATTGTTTAGTGTGTTTTGGACAAATTCTGCAATCTCTAATTCATCAAAAGATATTTCAAGAAAATAGGATTTGTTCGGATCTGATAAGCTTCCACTTCCAAGAAAAATTCCACATATAAAACCTCTAACATAGTCTTTTTTAACCATATTATCAGGTATACAAGTCATCAAATTTTTCTTAATTTCAAGTTCTTCTATCAAAGGAATAATCTCGCCTTTTATCTCAATGTTATAAACAACCCTAGTTTTAAATTTTGTTTTGTTTTGATAAATGATATGTGTGTTTTCAATATTCAACTGATATTTGAAAATATTGAAAACTAATTTTGCACAACTTGCTACTTCTGTTTTCAAAATCAATCGTGCTTTGTTATTTCCAAGTAACGAAAAAACACCATTTGTCAAAGCAAAACCAGATATCAATCCTAAGTTTTCCTTTTCTGTAAAATCCAAGGATGATATCTCACTTTTCAAACTTCTAGAAAATGTTTCTAATCTATTTGCCATTTTTCTCTTTTAAGAATTTTCTTATTGAAATACTTGCCAAAGCACCATCGTTTGTTGCTGTTACTATTTGTCTTAATGGTGTATCACGGCAATCGCCAGCTACAAAAAATCCTTTTACCGATGTTTCCATAACGTTATTTGTAGGGACAAAACCTCTGGCATTGACCAAATTATCTATTTTTATAAATTCACTTACAGGTGCTGAACCAACATAGATGAACAAACCTTCAGTGTCAATTTCTCTTGTAGTATTGTCATTAGGGTTAGTCAATGTCAAATGACGAAGTTTCATATCACCTTTTGAATCTGATATTACAAATGGTGTTAAAACTTCCGTATTTTTTAAACTTCTAAATTCATCAACCAGCGATTTATCTGCTCTAAATTCATCTCTTCTATTGATAAGGGTAACTTTAGAACATATGGAAGCTAAATACAAAGCTTCCTCGAATGCTGAATTACCACCACCTACAACGCATACTGGTAAATTTCTATAAAAATTACCGTCACACACAGCACATCGCGAAATACCTAGTGAATTATATGTCTCCTGATTAGGAATTTTATACTCACGTTCTTTTAAACCTGTTGCAAGTAAAACAGCATCAAATTGATAATAAGCTTTATCTGTGACAATTTTGAATGTTTCATCATCATTTAACAAAACTTGTTCAACTGTCTCATGTCTCACATCAATATTGTAATTTTTCAACTGTGTTTTGAAATTGTTCAACAAATTTTCGACACTTCCAACATAACCTGGGTAATTTTCGATCTCGCTTGTAGTGTTAACTTTTCCACCTATTTCACCTTTTTCAAAGCAGATAGGTTCAATATTAAAACGTTTTAAATAGATACTTGCAGTGATACCTGCAGGACCCATACCGATAATTCCAACTTTACCTTTTATAATATTCACATCTTTATTCATAATTAATAAGCTCCTTAGCAATATCATTATAGGAAGTTACAAATTTTAACGGTTTTATATTGCTTTGAAATTTTTTCAATCCCCAGCAAGCTAAATAACAACTGATATTTGCATCAACACTGGCAAAATAATCTGCATCACTATCACCAATCATGAGTGCTTCATTTTTTGATAAATTATATTTTTCGAGCAATTTTAAAATACCTTCACCTGATGGTTTAGCACTTTTAACATCCTCAACACATAGAATATCATCAAAGTATTTTTCCAAATCAAAATGTTTCAAATTTATCATAGTAGCATGGCGTCTTTTACTTGTGAAAATCGCCAATTTATAACCGCTATTTTTAAGATCACTTAAAACTTTCAGTTCGTCATTGTACAATTTTGAATAATAATTTGAATACTTATCTGAAAACTCACCGAAAACTTTCAAATATTCATCTTTATTAATATCGTTGTAATATTTTTCATAAGTCTCGTTCAAAGATGGACCTGAGAAACTTAACAATGTATTCAAATCAAATTTACAACATTTGTAAAAATGGTTGCATAAATTCACATGATTCAATACAACATATAAATCAGTGTTGATAAGAGTACCATCTAAATCAAAAATCACTAATTTTATATCAGTTTTTCTTTTCATCCGATTTTGTTTTGCCTTTCAAAGCATCTAATTTATCTTTGGAAACGACAATTTCATCAGAATTGTCATCTTCTGTTTTTTCATTTTTTGCTTCATTTTCAACTTGTACAGACTTATTTGAATCAACAGCTTGAGAAGAAACAACTGCTTTTCTATTTAAACACCAATCGATAAATTTATTATTTTTAAATTTTCCTTTTTTATCCAAATATCTAAAAACGTGATTCAAAATAATACAAGTTATTCCAACAACAATAAAAGCGAAAGCCATCCAGAAACTTTTCATCCTCTGAACTGAATTTCCCATGATATACGATGAATCTCTCATCGGTTCCATTATCATGCGAATAAATCCATATACAACAAGATACATGAAAGTTTGATCACCATCTTTGTAAAATTTACCAAATGCAAACTTCACAAAATATACAATGAAGAAATAACCTCCGACATTCAACAATCCTTCAATCAAAAATAGAGGAGCAACAAAACCTTTGCTGATACTTCCACCACTCATATTGTTGAAAATAAACGGAGCTAAAAATGACCAAGCTTCACTATTAACTGCATTACCGTAAACTTCTTGATTGAAAAAATTTCCCCAACGCCCAATAGCTTGTGCGATCAAAATTGTTGGGACAGCAAAATCAGCCACATGTAAAATTGGCACTCCTTTTCTTCTATAACGAACATAAATAACACCGGATAAAATTCCAAGAATCGCTCCACCTTGAATGGCTAATCCACCTTCTTTAATATTGATAATATTCCATAATAATTCACCAAAATTGGCACTCTTATCAAGAAAACTATCAAATTCGGCAATAACGTACCATATTCTTGCACCAACAATTCCAAGAGGAAAGGCAATCAAGAAAATCGTTATGAAAAAATCAAAGGAAAACCCTTGTTTTCTCGCACGATAGGAACTTAATAAAAGTGCGACAAGAGCTCCACCTAAAATGAACAAAGCATAAAAAGCAATGGAAAAACTACCGATGGCAAATCCGTTTGGATAAGCACTTGTAGCACCATTTGGATATGTCAGATGCATCTATTTATCATCCTCTCTATTTTGAAGTTCATGCATTCTCTTTTCAAATTCGAACGATGAATCGTAACCTTGATCTTTCAACTTGAAGTTTGTAACTGCAGCTTCAATTAACTCAGCCATACTTCTTGCAGCTGAAACAGGTAATGTTATAATTGGAATTTTGCTGTTGAGTATATTCAAATATTCAGTTTTAATTCCGAATCTTTCAATTTTATTTGCTTTCTCAAAAGGAACTAATTCAATAGCATAATTGATAACTGATTGGTAACTTAAGGAATTTATTCCAAACATCTTTGTAATATCAATAATGCCTATACCACGTATTTCCATCATACCTCTCAACAAAGCCGGAGCTTCACCAACAAGTTGCCCTCTGATTTCTTTGATATTTACCTTATCATCAGCGACTAATCTATGCCCTTTTTTAATAAGTTCCATACTAACTTCAGATTTACCGATACCAGATTCACCGATGAACAAAACACCAGCTCCGAATATTTGCAATAATTGAGCATGCATCGATGTGGTAGGAGCTAATTTGTCTGATAAATAACTGATTATTTGTTGCAACAAATTACTGGTTGTTTGTTTAGACATGAAAAGCGGACAGTCATTTTCCTGACAGGCTTTCAAAAAAGGTTTAGGAACTTTGTTACCTTGGCAAAAAATTATGCCAGGACAAGCGGGATCTGCTATTTTTTTGACATTTTGATAAATCAATTTATCATCGAGAGTTTTCATTAAAGCAATCTCTTTGTTACCGATTAAACAAAGTTTATCCTTCATATGGTATTCAAAAAATCCTGATATTTCCAAACCAGGACGATCTACCTGTATTCTGGAAATCGGTCTTGAAAGTGATTGCTGTGAACCATTGATGCAAGTTAAACCAAAATGGTTAGCTAACTGAATAATTTTTAACATATGAAAACCTCATATAAATTATAGTATATTGAAGAAAATTAATATTTATCTACTTTATTTACGTTATAAATGTCATTGAATTTATTTGAATTTTAAATTTGAATAGTCAAAAAATAGAACTAAAAACAATGAAAAAGCTTACTTGCCAATTTATAAATTTAAAATTAAATTGTTATATTCAAAATCTTTCTAAGATATTCTCCGGTGTATGATTTTTTACATTTTGCAATTTCTTCAGGGGTTCCTGTTGCAACAACAGTACCACCTTTATCACCGCCATCTGGTCCCAAATCAACAATGTAATCAGCACATTTAATAACATCTAAATTGTGTTCAATGACAATACAAGTATTACCATTGGCACATAATCTTGTGAGTATCATAACAAGTTTTTTTACATCATCTGTATGCAATCCAGTTGTTGGTTCATCCAAAATGTACAAAGCTCCACCATCAGATCTTCTTTGAAGTTCATACGCAAGTTTTATTCTTTGAGCTTCACCGCCTGATAAAGTGACGGAAGATTGACCAAGTGTCATATAACCCAAGCCGACATCCAATAATGTTTTAAGTTTTCTATTAATCTGTGGTATATCTTCAAAGAAGTGATAAGCTTCCTCAATTCTCATATTCAAAACATCGAAAATATTCTTACCTTTGTAAAGTACTCTTAAAACATCCTCGTTGTATCTTTTACCATCACAAACTTCACATTTAACATAAACATCAGGCAAAAAGTTCATGCTGATTCTTTTAACGCCATCACCATAACAAGCTTCACAACGACCACCAGGAACATTGAATGAAAACATACTTTTAGTTATCCCATTCATCTTTGCATCTATTGTTGAAGCGAACAATTCTCTAATATCATCAAAAACTCCAACATAAGTGGCAGGATTTGATCTTGGTGTTTTGCCGATAGGTTCCTGTGAGATATTGATAATCTTGCTAAACTGAGTTGTTGAACTTACATCAGCAGACATCTTCGTTTCAAAGAAGTTTTGATTGTTCTTTTTCAAAGAGGCATAAATAACATCGTTGACCAGTGAAGATTTACCGGACCCTGAAACACCTGTAACAACATTCAAACATCCTAATTTAAAATCGACATTCAAATTTTTCAAATTATTGCAGTAAGCATTTCTCACTTTGATATAACCATAACCATCTCTTCTGAAAGTTGGAATTTCAATTTTCTCTTTTCCACTTAAATATTTCCCTGTGATTGATTTCTCGCAGTTCAAAATACCCGATGGCTCACCACTATATATAATCTCTCCACCTTGATCACCTGCATTCGGACCGATATCCACAATCCAATCTGATTCTCTCAATGTATCTTCATCGTGTTCAACAACTATCAATGAATTTCCAAGATCTCTCATCTGTTTTAATGTAGCGATCAATTTTTCATTGTCTTTTTGATGCAATCCGATACTTGGTTCATCCAAAACATACAAAACTCCAGATAGTTTACTTCCAATCTGTGTTGCCAAACGAATTCTTTGACTCTCTCCACCAGATAATGTCATCGCCATTCTTGATAATGAAAGATAATCCAATCCAACATTGATAAGAAAAACAACTCTATTTTTAATCTCCTGTAATACTAAATTTGCAATTGTTCTTTGTTCTTCAGTTAAAACATCATTCAATTTATCGATGAATTCGTAGAGTTCACTTAATGGCAAATCACAAACTTCACTTATATTGAGATTATTCACTTTGACACATAATACTTTTTTATTTAAACGTCTACCTTCACATGAAGAACATGTCTTTGTAATCATGAAAGATTCATAATAATCCTTCATAAAAGATGAAGTTGTCTGATAATAAAGACGATCAACTCTAGTTTTGACGCCTTCTGTGATTTCCTTTTTAATGATGCTTCCAGAGGAATTTTTATAATCGTAGTACAAAGGTTTTTCCGGACCGTACATAAGAGCTTTCTTCTGCTTTTCAGTCAAAGTGGAATATGGAGCATCCATATCAATATCATAAGCATCACAAATACATTTTATGTCGTAATATTCCGTATTGGATTTGTTTTTTTCAAGTCTCAAACATGCGATGCATCCTTTGTTTATGGAAATTGATTCATCAGGAACTATTTTCTTTGTATCAGCTTCAATTTTAACTCCCAAACCTTTACAATCTGGACAATACCCAAGAGGATTGTTGAAAGAGAACAAACTAGGTTCTAAATCTGGTGTTGAAAAACCACATATAGGACAGGAAAATTGCTCTGAGAAGCTCTCCTCCTCACCATTTTCATAAATAACAGTGACAAATCCGTGTGAATATTCAAAAGAAAGTCTCAATGATTCATAAATTCTGTTCAAATTATCATCCGAAACAATAAGTTTATCCAAAACAAGATCCAAATTGTGTTTTTTATTCTTTTCAAGCAAAGGTATATCAAAGTATTTAACAATGACTTTCTCATCTATTCGCCAACGTTTGAAATCCATCGAAAAGAACTTTTTCAAAGTTTCATAATGCGAGCCTTTTTCATTTCTAACCAAAGGACAAACTATCGTAAGTTTTTCATTAAGGTGTTTTTCTAAAAGTAAATTAACTATCTTATTTACACTCGTTTTTGAAATTATGACATTGTGCTCAGGACAATAAGGCTCACCGATTCTTGCAAATAAAACTCTCAAATAATCGTAAATCTCAGTCACTGTGCCAACAGTGGAACGAGGGTTATGGGAGGTTGTTTTTTGATCGATTGAAATTGCAGGAGAAAGACCTTCTATACTATCGACATCCGGTTTTTCATAAGTACCTAAAAATTGTCGAGCATAACTTGAAAGTGATTCAATATATCTTCTTTGTCCTTCAGCAAAAATAGTATCAAAAGCTAAAGTGGATTTTCCAGAACCTGAAACACCAGAAAAAACCACCAATTTGTTTTTTGGAAATTTAACATCAACATTTTTTAAATTGTTCTCTCTTGCACCTTTGACAACTATATAATCTTTATCAAATTTCTCTTCAATCATAATTATTCCTTTTTATCATCGTTGTCCTTATCAAACGATATAAATTCAATTTCGTCTTTCTCTTGTTGAGTTAACTCAACTTTGTTTTCAACAATCGGATCAAATTTGATATTTTTATTGTTGAAAATGTTGTACTTAATTGTATACACAACCACTTCGTAAATTATTCCTAAAACAGCAAAAATACCAAAAGTATAATTCAAACTGTTGAACTGGGAATAATAAGCAGCATTAGAATATAAAAAAGAGGACACATAAATTACATCAAAGCACATGAATCCTATTAAAAGAATAATGTAATACAAAAACATAAACACAAATTTCAAAGTTTTGTATAGTACATTTTTTTGAAATTTAGGAACTAAAATTTCTAATATTAAGAAAGTTAAGCCAGAAACAAGGAAAATTATTGAAAACAGTCCAAAAACAATACTGTAACTAGCTTGGAAAAAGTATTTAGATAAATTGAAAGTGTTAACAAGAGTAACTTCATAATTGTTTAAACTTGAATCAAAAATTTTGAGATAAACATTATTCTCTGCAAAAAACATCAAAATAAAAGTTAATAAAGGAAAGACCAAACCTATTAAGTAGAGATATTGAATCTTATTTTCCTCATTGTTTTTTAATATGTATTTACCAAGTTTAGTTTTCACCATAAGTTATCTCCTTGTTTAATTCGATTTTATAATCAATTTTTTCCACAATCCTTGAATTATTCTTTTTTTCTTCATAAGCATGTTGAATTGGAACTATAACAGCCACTAAAAAAACAATGAAAATTAAAGAGGAAATTAAGCCAGCAATCAATATGCCGAGCTTCTCTTTTTTCCAATTACTCAATTCTTTCCCTTGAAGTTTTTTTCTTGTTTTTTTCATGGCTTATATTATAAAAAATATTTTCATTTGATTATATTAATTTGGAGTTTCAATTTTCAGTATTTGAATTGCAAAAGAAAGACAAGTTTGATATACTTTAACATATGAACAAGTGTTCATATTTAGGAGTGTTTTATGGATTTTGAAAATAATGATTACTTATTCAACAATCTGTCAATTTTATTTAAAATCTTTGCTGATCCAACCAGATTAAAAATTATCAAATTATTATGTGATAACGAAAATTTATGTGTTTTAGATATCGCTAACAAATTACAGCAAACGCAATCCAATATTTCACATCAATTATCAATTTTGAAAAATAACAATGTTGTCAAGTTTACCAGAAGCAAAAAGAACATTTTATATTCATTATCCGATGATCATATCTCACAAATATTCAAAATCGGTTTAGAACATATTATGGAGAAAATTTAAAATGAATGAACAATCTTGCAATTGTAATAAGGAAAAACACCATACTAAAAAACAAAGAATATTAAATATTATCAGATTAACATGTGCTCTTATTCTTGTTATTTTAAGTTATTCTTTAAATGCTTTTTTGTATCCAAAGTTAACTGATAGCCAAAAGATCATTTTTAACGCTATTATTATCAGTTTAACCGTAATCTGTTATCTGTTTTTAACCTACGATTTATTCATAAAAGCATTTAAAAATATAAAGAAAAAGAAAATTTTCACCGATGTTACACTGACACTTATAGCCACTATTGCAGCTTTGGCGATAAAAGCGTTTGAAGAAGCTATATTGATTATCTTCTTTTATCAAATTGGTGAAATATTAGAACACTATGCAACAGATAAAAGTCAAAAAGAAGTTGAAAAATTGATAAATTCAACTAAATTAGTCTGTCATTTAAAACAAAACAACTCTTTTATCGATACTGACCCAAAAAATATCAAAATCGGTGACATAATTGAAATAAGACCTAATGAGAAAATACCAATTGATGGTGTGATTATTGATGGCGAATCGTATCTTGACTTATCGATCTTGAATGGTGAAAGTCTCCCAGTTTTCGTTTATAAAGATTCCAAAGTTCTCTCAGGATCCATGAACAAAGATAATAACTTTTTGATGAAAGTTACAAAGACTTTTGATGAATCTACTTTAACAAAAATAATTGAACTTGTGAAAAACGAAGAGAGCAAAAAAAGCAATTCAGAAAAATTCATTTCAAAATTTGCCAAATATTACACCCCTTGTGTTTTAGTTTTAGCAATTTTGTATTTTTTCATCCCGTTTGCAGTCCATCAATTTGTATTTGATAATCAAGCCTTGAACTATTTGAAAGGCAGCATAAATATTTTACTTATCTCATGTCCTTGCAGTTTAGTAATTTCCGTTCCATTAACTTTTTTCATTTCAATTGGTAAACTTAGCAAAATTGGTGTTTTAGTAAAAGGTAGTTACAATATAGAAACGTTGAATAAATGTGATGTTTTTGCTTTTGATAAAACAGGTACTTTGACTAAAGGCGAATTTGAAATAACAAATAATGTTCAAGAAAAATTTTTGATAATAAGTGCAAGTTTAGAACAAAAATTTACACATCCAATCGCTACTTCAATAAAAAAGATGGTTGATGAAACTAAACTTTTGGAACCATCAATTGTCACTAATTTTCCTGGAAAAGGTATAGAAGGAACTATTGACAATATAACTTATAGAATTGGTGAAAAATCATTCACTTCATTTGATAAAATCAAAATACCACAAGTTGAACAAACAGGGAAGGTTATATATTTGACCGACATAACAAACAAAGAATTTTTATGCTATTTTGTCATAAAAGACACGATTAAAGAAAGTTCATATCAAGCAATTAATACTCTTAACAATAAAAAAATACATACTATTATGCTTTCTGGTGATAAACAATCTATAGCTAACGAAATCGGTGACGAACTCAAAATTTCAGAAGTATATGGAGAATTGATGCCAGAAGACAAGCTTGAAAAAATTTCAAATTTACAAAAAGAAAAACATAAAGTTTGTTACATCGGTGATGGAGTTAATGACTCCCCAAGTTTACTTAGAGCCGATGTTGGTATTTCAATGGGAAAACTCGGTTCGGATGTTGCTAAAGAAAGTGCACCTGTTGTCATTTTAAATGACAATCTTAACACTATAATCAAGGCTAAAACATTCTCTAAGAAAACAATGTTTATTGTTTATGAAAACATCATATTTATTCTGTTGGTCAAACTCACTGTTATGATTCTGACTTTGCCAATTTTTCCATTCCAAGCCCAGGAATATTGGATGATTGTATCGGTTAGTTCAGATGTCGGTTTGTTAATATTATCGATACTTAATTCAGCCCGACTTTTCTTGAAAAAATATGATTGAATTACAATAACATATATATTAAATGCAATTTTTATATAATAAAA
>CALVKB010000023.1 GCA_944332485.1 uncultured Bacilli bacterium
CTTATAAAGTATAAATAACTTCTAGAATCTATTTGAAGAGTCTAAATTTTCTAGTGTTAATTCCCAAAGACGGGTTTTAAAACGTGGTAAAGAAGTTAATGAAGAAGAACGAAAAATAAGATCCCTTGCAAGTGATAATGTCTTTATTACAACACTAGATCCTAAGGGCAAATCTAGATATAGAGAAAAAGACGGTACTCAAAAACAAGTTCAATTTGGAGAATTACTTGATGCTGGGTATGCACTAGGTGATCGTTTTAGAATTATTTCTTATGATATCTTGCCAGAAGAACATTTAGAAAAATTACAGAAACAACATGATGCCGATATTGATAGATCATATAGAGCTATTGATGCTAAGTATGAAAAGATAGTAAAAGACGAATTATCAAAAAATGCTTCTGACTTTGAAAAGGAAGGTCAAGAAGATGTAAAACATCAATTATCTATCAAGAAACAAGAACTAGATAGTTCACTAGAAAATGATGTAAAAGAGAATACTGATTCTAGTATTTTATCCAAGATTAACAAAATAAAATCAAATATTAAGTCTGATATAAATAAAAAAATCAAGCAAAACAAAAAAGAAAAAGATGCTGATTATCAAAGAAGATTTGATGATGCATTAAAAGAGGCATATAGCGAAATTGATGTCCGTTCACTTTATGTTGAAAGAAATATTAGTAAATTAGAAGAATTCAACAAAATGTTGAATGTGAGTTTACAGAAACAAGTAAATTTATATAAACAAAAGAAACAGGTTGAATTAACTAATAAATATAAAGACGATGTTAGAAATGAAAAGATTTCTTCTAAAGAAAATCTTGATTCAAAATTAAAAGCTGACAAAGAAAGAGTTGTTGATGAAGAAACTATCATCAGATTCTCATTGTATTTTAGATTAGGTGATTCAAATAATAATATTAGCCAAAAGGAAAAGAATAGAATTCCTGAATGTAGGTATATTGTTTATGATAATAGAGCAGAAAAAGCTAAGATTATAAGACAAGAAACTGCACTAAATAATTTCTATTCTGGTTTTGTAAAGAACCCATATCTTTCAACATACTTATTTAATCCAGAAACACTAGGTACTGTTTCCAGTGAATATAATGACTGGATGTGGTACTTAGAGTCTTTAAATGAAAAACAAAAAGAAGCTGTTAGAAAAGCAGTTTCAAGTAATGGTATATTCTTGCTTCAAGGACCTCCTGGAACTGGTAAGACACAAGTTATTGCTGAGACTATAGCTCAAATGGTAAAACTTGGTAAAAAGGTTTTAATATCATCTGAAACACATAAGGCAATAGATAACGTGTTTGACCGTTTACCTAAGATTGCAGAAATAGTTCCTATAAGACTTATTCCATCAAATAACGATAAGAAGAAGGATAATGAGTATGATCCTAAATTCTTGGTAGACAATTTCTATTTGAATATTGGCTCAAATATGAAAAAGGCAGTCGATAGATATAAAAACTTTAGAAAGAATAAAGAAGAATTCTCAGATGAGTTTGATAAGCTAAAACTATTGAAAGCCAAAATTGAGAAATCTCAAAAAGTTCTTGATGCTGCCAATAAAGAAATTGAAAAGTTTGAAAAAAATGCTAAAGAGTTAAATTCTCAAATTTCATTACTTGAAGATAAACGTGATGATATAAGAATTGAACTTGATGTTTTAAGAAGAACTAAACACCATGTTGAACATGACAATTTGAGACCTGATGAAGATGTAAATACTAAATTGATATTAGCATACAGAGAAGAATTAGAATCAATTCTTAATGATAACATATATGCTAAACTTGATGATTTAGGTTTCCTGGTTCAAAACATCAATAGAATAAAACTAGAAGATATCGATAGAGAAACAGCAATTATTGATCCAAAATCTAACAAAACTATGCTTGAGATAAAAATTAAAGAAGTTAAGCATAAAATGGATTTATGTAAAGATGACTTTGATGATGTCATTCCAGAAAAACAAGAAGAATATAATTCTTTAAGAAAAGAGCTAATCGCTCTAAAAAATGAAGAATCATCAGTCGGTAAAAATGATAATGAGGATCTAAAATTAAAAGGAATCTTTGATTATTCTTACTTAGTTGATAACGTTAATAGTGTTAAAAAGATAATTGATAACTTAAAAGAAAGAATAGCTGAAGTTAAAGCCGTTTATATTGAAAAAACAAATAACTCTTTAGATGGTGTTGAAAACCAGTTTAATTCATTTGAGAGAGAAATTACTGGCATTAAAGAACAAGTTAAGAGAATTAATGATGAAATTAATGAAATCCAAGATCGTGATGAAGTTAAGGATATTCAAGAGAATAAGTATAAACTTGAAAGCTCAATATCTAAGTTCTTTAAAGACTTTGAAATATCAGAACCTTATAATGATATTACAGAAGCTTTAAAAATTATCAGCAATAAGTGGGATGAACTTGAAAATGACTTCACTCGTAAGGAAGCTGAAAACAAAGAAAAGATTCCTATGTATGAAAAGATTTCTAACTACTTATCTATGGAAGATGTAATTGAGGCAGATAGAAAAGAATTCACTAAAGACTTATTTGAAAATGCTAATGTCTTTGGTATTACATGTACAAGTAATGATAGATTTAGTGGTAGAAATGTAGATGCTTTATCAGAATATAACATTGATGATATAGATATTAAATCAGTCGGAATTGACGTTGTAATTATCGATGAGGTTTCAAAATCAAGCTTCATAGATTTACTTATTCCAATTCTTTATGGTAAGACAGTAATTCTTGTAGGTGACCATAGACAATTACCACCAATGTATGAATTCTCTAAACTTCGTGATGATGACTTTGAAGGTTTAGATGAAAAAATCATCAATAAAGACATTAATAAGAAATTTACTGATTTATATGAAGAGTGTTTCTTTAAAACGCTATTTGAAAAAATACCTGATAGTTATAAAACAATGCTAGTTCAACAATATCGTTGCCATGAGCATATTATGAATGTGTTTAACCATTTCTATCAAGGACAGTTAAAACTTGGATGGTCTGGTCAAAACAACAATAAGCAACACAACATTAAGTTAATTTCTAATGGTAGAAGTATCATTGAACCAAATAAGCACATATACTTTGTTGACTGTAAGCAAAATGAAACACATGAGCAAGATTCAACATCTATGTATAATTCAGGTGAAGCTAGAGTTGTAGCTGAATTAATCAAAAAGTTAAATACATACTTTAAGCAAAATCCTGATAGAGAAAGATTAAGCATTGGTGTAATTTGTACTTATGGTGATCAAGCTAGAAGAATTAAAGAATTAATTAAGAGTGAAAGAATCAAGACAGACGCATTCAATACTGATTTAGAGAAGATGATTGTGAGTACCGTAGATGATTTCCAAGGTGATGAAAGAGATATTATTATTCTTTCAACAGTTCGTAACCCAGAAAGACCTGAGAAATCAAATCCAGGATTTATCCTAGCATATCAAAGAATCAATGTTGCCTTATCTAGAGCAAGAAGATTGCTTGTAATGGTTGGTAACAGAAAATATCTAGAATCTAAAGGTGTCATTAACTTACCTGATGTTAATGGTAATCCTAGATATGATAGAAGAAACTTTAGGGTATATGAAGAGATTTTATCAACAATAGAACAATATGGAAAAGTAATAGAAGATGTAGATGTACTTCAAGATAAGGAGGCGAGAATAAATGGCTAAGTTTAAGTTAGAAACATCATTTCAATTCCCATTCTTTAAAATGAATGAGATAGTCTTATATTCGGAAGTAAAGAAACCTTCTGGCATTGCATATATGATTTTGGTTTTAATTAGCGAATCAAAAGATAAGAATACATTACTTGCAAAAGTTCTTGAAAACTTTGGAGTTCCAAAAACATTACATTACATCTATGCGGATACTATAAATGATCTAATTAGACAAGAAATATTAGAATGTGATTATTTTGATAGATCTAGGTTTAATGAATTTAGAATAGGTGAATTTAAGTTTACAGCTAAAGGTAAAAAGATATTTGCTGATGAGTCAATTCCTACTGGTGTTACTAAAGAAGCAAAGATACCAGTTTTCTATGATATTGCAATGAATAAATTATCACTTTCTATGAGTCAAGATTTAGACCCTAAACCTCTAATGGATAGTGCTATTACTGAAGAGTTCATGAGTCAATTTAGATGCAACAAAGATGTTGAAGCATTTATTAATCTAAACAAAGGCAAAAGAATACCTATCTATGAAAACAGTAGAGTGGTAAAAAATGAGCTTATAAAAAAAGAAGAAATAGTAACTGATGTAGATGAGCAAAGTGTAGAGAATTGGGTTGGTAAATATGACTGTGATATAACTTTAGATGGAAATAACATTTCATTTGAATTTGACGAAAAATCTTTAAAAACATTCTTTGATAACAATTATTCATCTGAAATGATAAATAAAGCTATTAGTTTCAAAAACAAATTCAAGTTTAAATCTAATTATACTGATAATGTAACAGTAGAAGATTTCTCTAGTAAAGAAATAGTTAGTATTTTGATTCCTAAAGAAATCGAAGATGAACTTAAAAAGAAAGGCCAAATGCTTATAACAAAAGGCAACTATAATTCTCAAAACTATTATATCGTTGAAAATGTAGACGGACTTAATGCATATAATTCTGCATGTGAATTTGTTATAGTAGATCAAGCTGATAATAAATATGCATACATTCCAGGCATCTTCAATTTCAAATCTGATTTAGGCACAATCAATATTCCTTTGGTGCTAAAAATCAAATTAAGTGTTGATGAATTAAAACAGATTTTAGCTTATTCAGTAAGAAAGTTAGATAATTATAGCGAAGATTCATTCAAAATTTTAGTTAAGATTACATCGGTATCGAAAGATTACGAAAGAGCATATGAGACTCTAAGTGGATATGTAAATAAAGATCCAGAATCTAATATTGTTCTTTTAAACGAAATGAAATCAACTGCAATCTCAAATGCAAATATTTCTAATAAGTATAAAGAGTTATTATCTAATAATTATGATTCTTACTTAAAGGAAGTTAATGAAGATAATCTAGAAACATTTTTAAAGATTACAAGTTCAATTCCTAAATTCTTAAATATTCCACCTAAAACAGTTCTTGATGGTATATTTGCTAATATAGGAACAATAAAAAATCAACAAAATGTTTATGAACAGTTGGTTGAAAAAGGATTCGATAAATCAGTTGTTGTACTATATTCAAATCCAGTTCCAGAAGCACTTCATAGTAGAGAATCATCTGAAAAGTCACTTGCTGATTTAATAAACTATGATGGATGTTTAAACAATATGAAGCATTTAACTAACATTAGTGATTTTAATAAGTATGTCTTTGATGAAGAGAATGTAGACAAAACCTCATTTAAAAAGAACTTTAATACCGCACATGGTGTAGAGAAGAATATAGAAATCTTTAAAAATAAAAATGAGGAGTTATTCAAAATTTATAGTGGATTTATGAAATTATTCTCAGTTATAAATGATGATTTCAATATGTTAGATGCAGCACTTGCAAATCCTAAGAATATAAAGAAGGATTTAATTGAAAAGAAGATTACAGCTGGTGAGTATCAATTTGTATTTGTAAATTTATCAGCTAAACTTGAAATAATTCTTAAGAATAAATTTAGTTTAGATGGAAAGCTATCTGATATGCTTTCTGAAGCTAGAAAGAATGGTAGTATTGAAAAAGCAATTGCGACTGATTTACATGATTTCAGAGAAAACCGTAATGCATTTATCCATCCTGAAGATAGAACATCTAATTTTAAACCAGATGATCTAAGAAGATGGTGTAAAGAAATATTTGAATTGGAGGAGGATGAAAAATGAGTCAACAAGTAACTGTAGATTATCAAGGAATATCTATCCAGGTTCAAGCTCAGTGCGATACAGCTATTCATTCACTTTGTGCTATAGATAAAACACTAGATAGGATTCATAGAATAGCTGACAAACTTGAAACTGTAAAAGTTAAAGAATATGAAGCTTATTTAAAAAAGTCTAAAGAGACAATACAAAACCAAATAGAGATATTTAAAGCAACTTTAGATAAGTATAAAGAAGCAAGAGCATATTCGATTGACAACCATCAACCTCAATATCAAGAATTTCTAAGATTTACTGAGCAAGTAAAAAAAGAATCAGCAGATCTAACTAAGTTGGTTAATGAACTTACTGGTTCTAAGTTAGCAGTTATTGATCAGATGATTGATGAAGGCCTGCTAAATGCTGGTCAAGAAACACTTCAAAATATGCTTAATAAAGTTCGTGGAGTTTTAAATATCGATTCAAATATGATTGAAAAAATTAATCAAATTGAAGATGTATCGCTTCGAGAATTAGCTTATAGAGAATTACTGAAGGAAGAGAACGCAAACTTATCATTTGATAACATATTGTCTAAAGCACAAGATGAATATGATATCTTACTTGGCAAGAAGACTAAAGAGGTTATCGAAGAATATAAAGAAGAACTAAAGAATAATGGACTTTCAACCGATTCAATTGAAAATGTAACAACAATAGATGAAGCTAATAAAGTTGTTAATGATGCTATTACTGGTGAAAAGGTTAGAAAAGAAACTTTAAAGATAATCATCAAAGCTATCAAGGACAGAGGATTTATTGTAGATACAAAGAAGAATCTTAAGATTGATAGAGAAAGAAATATAGTTAAATTAGTTGCTTTAAAGGCATCTGGCCAAATGGCAGAGTTTGAAATTCAATTAAATGGTAAGTTTATGTACCACTTCGATGAATATGAGGGACATGCTTGTAAAAAAGATATTACTCCATTCTTAGAAGATTTAAAGAATATCTATGATATTGATATTACACATGAAGAAATCACATGGGAAAATCCAGATAAGATTCAAACACAAAAATATCAATATATTAATAAAAACAAAGGAACGAATTAGGAGGGTTTATTTATGTCATTACAAAACAGCTTTAATAAAATTAGAAGAAGTGCTGGAATTAAGAAATGCGTCATGATTGATGGTAATGTTGGCGATGTTTATCTAGATGAAAAGAACAAAATCGTCACTCTAAGAGAATTCTTAGAAACAATGTTCAAAGATATGGATTATCAAGACATTGTTTATTGGGATAGAGTAGAAGGCGCAACAGGTGCCATTGATAAACTTACTTTAACTGATGATGTTGAAGTAGAAGGCGATGCATATGATCTTGATGATGAAGAGGAAGATAAGCCAAAATCACAACAAGGTTTATTTAAATCACCAGCAGAAATCTTAAATGTTGTTTATAAAAATGTTATTGATAGGAAGAAAAAAGTAGCATTTATCATCAATTGGTCTGAATATCTATTTGGTGTTAATGGATTATCTGAAGATGAAAAACAAAATATAACTCTTCTAGGTAAGGCACTAAAAGATAGAAAAGTTGATTATTTAAATTCTGACTGCAACGAAAGTGTGGTAATCATTATTCTAAATAAAGCATCTGGTATTCCTATTTCATTCTATCAAGGAAATCCTGAAGTTGAAATTGTAACTCTTCAAAAACCAGATAGAATTGAGAGAAGAGAAATGATTCAAAAGATAGAAGACTCATTTGAAGTTAAACTATCTAATGGTACTAACTCATTACTTGATGTTGAAAACTCTCAATATATTGATATGCTTGATGACTTCACAAATAGAGAAATCATCCAACTTTCTAGAATGTCTAGAAAAGAAGAAAAGATGTCATTTGATAAATTGTTCTACTTATTCAAATATGGTGAAAAAGAAAATCCATGGGAAAAGTTAGAACAAGCTAGGGTTAAGAACATCAAAAAAGAATTATCTGAAAGAGTTGTAGGACAAGAAGAAGCAATTGAGAAAATTGAAAAGACAGTAGTTAAAGCTTATATGGGACTAACAGGTCTACATAAAACATCATCTCGTTCAATGCCTAAGGGTGTATTCTTCTTTGTTGGTCCTACTGGTGTAGGTAAAACTGAATTATCAAAAGCATTAGCTAAGTTCTTATTTGGTGATGAACAAGCATGCATTCGTTTTGATATGTCTGAATATGCACAAGAGAATAGCGACCAAAAATTAATCGGTGCTGCTCCTGGATATGTTGGATATGAAGAAGGTGGCCAATTAACTAATGCTATAAAAGAACATCCATTTAGTGTTGTCCTATTTGATGAAATTGAAAAAGCTGCAAAGCCTAATCCTAGAATCTTAGATATCTTCCTTCAAATCCTAGAAGATGGACGTTTAACTGACTCAAAGGGTGAAACTGTTTATTTCAGTGACACAATTATCGTATTCACTTCAAACTTAGGTGCTAACCAAGTTCAAGCAAGCACAGATAAAGAAGGTGTAGCAAAAGAATTTATTAAGATTGTTAAAGATTACTTCGATAATGAACTTAAGAGACCTGAACTTTTAGGACGTATTGGTTACAATAACATTGTTCCATTTAACTTTATTCAAGATAGAGAATTCCAATTCAAGATTTGTAAATCAAAATTAAAACCAGTTATTAAAGGTATTGAAGAAAAATATAAACTTGAACTTGAATTTGAAAAGGAAATGGATTCAATTAACTATATCCTAAACGCAGTTGACTCATCTAAAGGTGGTAGAGATATTCTTAATGCAATCAATGATAGACTTTTAGATCCTCTTGCTATGTTCTTATTTGATAATAAAGATGACTTACGTTCTTTAAGAGGAAGTAAGATTTTAACTAAAGTTACAAGAGAAGGATTTAGTTTTGACTTCGCAGATTAAATTTAATGTAGCTTATATAAAACTTTCTACAAAAATAGAAGGTCCGTTTAATAGATGCTGCATATGGTTTCAAGGTTGTAATCTAAACTGCAAAGGCTGTGGTAATAAAGATTTACAACCTTTGATGCCAAAACACATAGTAACTATAAATGAGTTAATTGACATTGTAAAAAAAGCAAAAGCCGAGTTTGATATTGAAGGTATAACCATTAGTGGTGGTGAGCCTTCACTTCAATTAGGTCTTGCTGATTTTAATAATGAAATTCATAAACTAGGTCTAGGTGTAATTATGTTCTCTGGTAAATATAAAGAACAGCTAGACAAGGGCCTAGTTTCATCAATTGACTTATTAATAGAAGGTCCTTATATAGAGAGTCAAAAAGACGAATCTAGAATATTACTAGGTTCAATAAATAAGAAGCTAACTTTTGTTACTGATAGATATTCTAAATATGAAGACTATTTTTATAATCCAGTATCATTAGAAGAAGTAACAGCTGAAGACTATATTTTCATTAATGGAGACTAGTCTGTCACGTTTGTCACGCCTGTCACGTGGGTATACATATAAAACTATGATTTTTGATAAAAAGTGCACCCTGTACTAGTTTAGAGGGTGCATTGTATCAAGAGAGTGTGACGAACACATTAGCAAACAACAGGTTTGATACAAATTGTCTCAAACCTTTTTTTATAAATAGGATTTTTCTAAATTTATATGTTATTTGATTTTTATTGTTCATATATTAAAGTTTCAGGATGTGAAAAATATAATTTAATATTTTTTAGGATTCAATAATACATTTTATATTTCTTTTTATTTAGTCCCTCATATAGTATCCATCACCAAATATCTATAGGCTTTAAAGCCACATTTTTCTTGTACTCTTTGAGATTGTTTATTAAATAAATAATGCCCACAAATAATGAAATCTAGATTGCAATCATCAAATAAATAGTTTATTACACATTTAACTGCTTCTGGCATAAGGCCTTTTCCCCAGTAATCTTTACTTAATACGTATCCTATTTCTCTACAATATAAATTTTTAAATTAATCAAGTTTCTCTTCCATATCATATTTATTTACACCTAATTATCCAATTACTTTGTTGTTTTCTTTATATACGATAGCAAAAAGTGTATTTTCTGTAATAAAAGAGTCTAATTTTTCTTTGGTTGTTTCAATATTTTCATGATGATTCCATCCCGCCATTTCACCAACACCATCTACGGAAGCATATTCATAAAAATCAGTTAAATCACAATCCTTGAATTCACGTAATATTAATCTTTGTGTTTCTAATACTTTACCGTTAATTTTAAAAGTTGCGTTTATATTATCACCATATTTTATTTTTTAACTCTATCATCAAATAAACATATTGTGAATTTAAGTGGCATAAAATAAAAATGTTAACAAATTTTGATTTGTTAACAGTCTGAGCACTAGAGTTATTTATTGTGTCTTTTAAATATAATGAAAATAAACTTAATGCTTAAAAATATGTTAATAGGAATAAAACTATATCAGAATAAGTGATGAAAAATATTTTTCATTTAAACTAAATTTGCAATATTTTTTTAGAATTCTTTTTACTTTTAAAATATAAATTTCTTACTAATTTTCAAATTTTTCAATTTTTGTTTTTCATCATCAGTTGTGAATCTACTTTCGCAAATTTTCTGTATAGATTTTTTAAATATGAAACTGTCATCAATTGTTGATAAAAATTCAAATATCTCAGCTGAAAATTTATGAAAATAATACTCGATCAACCAACTTGCCATCATCTTGTAGTAATATGAATCCATATTATTCATCAATATAAATTCCAAATTTTTACTTAAATATTCATGTGAATTATATGCAATTTTAAAAACTAAAAGAGAGTATCGTTTTACATATGTTAAATCAGAAATTTTGTTTTCATAATGTTTTGGCAAATTATATACAAACTCATATAAATCATTCTTTAAATACATCGTTTTATGAACAGTAGAAGAATCATTTGTCAGCCAAGAATTATTATTGATCAAAAACCTATCTAAATATTTTAAAAATTCATCTTTATCTTTAAGAAATCCTAAAACAAGAGAATATAATATCACTTCCTCAACATATTTAAATTCAACTGTTGAATTCAAATATTGTTCCTTATTTAACAAATAAATCTCTTTAGCTAATTGTTTAAGTTTTTGAATTTTAATACCGAGGATTTTTTCTTTTGAAATATTAGGAACTAACTTTGATAAAAATTGTGCATTGTTATCATCTTTGCTGTTTTCTAAATTTTTTAGAATAGAACTATAATCCATATATACATTATCCAAAAAATAATTAAATATGTTTAATTTAAGCATATTACAAACATAACTAAACATTTTCAATTATCAAATATTTTCTATTTTTCATATAAATCACTTAAGCGATTATTTTTTCGTAGTATAAATAAAAATAAAAAAGAAGGCGCCGCGAGCTTTAAAGCTCCTAATCGAGTTAAGCCGATTTAAACGCCTACCTTCAGTTATTAGGTTAATTTATTTTTGTAAATAGAAATGGAGTAAAATTTTTATGATATTTTTAAAAAATGTTTTTGCTATTCTAATTTATAATATTGCTAATAAATTAGCAATTGAAATTTAAAAGACGTAGCAATTTCTTTTTCCCTTCATTTGATTTTAACATGGAAAAATTAAGTTTTTGTGGATTGCTTTTAATAAAATTAATAAGTTGTGCATTTTCGATTCTTTCAAATTCATCAATTGGAAGATTTACAACATAATTAAATTTACTTTTATATGAACCGAAATCTGAATTATTAATGTTGTCAATATTATATTTTTTGCCTAAACAGATTAACATATCAGTTAAAACATACGGTATTTTTTTGTTTGTTTTGAAAAAATCCTTTGCTATATCTATCAAATATTCACAAAACACATTAGATTTAGTTCCAAAAAGTAAAAAAGTACTCCAATTATATTCGACGTCATCATATTTTCTTATGAAATAATCAGGTGAAATGCTATTAAAAGTATTATTTTGGACCAAATTTTCAAAATCGATAAAACTTAAAATAAATAAAGATGCATCCATCCATACGCCACCCAATTCGTGTATTGCAGTTATTCTTATCAAATCTGACAAATGTTGAAGTGAAATTCTCTTTTTTTCATACATCGATATAAATTCGCTATCAAAATTGAAATAGATGTTTTCTTTTATACTTGCGTAATCAAGTAAATAAATTTTATATCCCTGTGGCTCATAAATTTTCTTTATATTATCAACGCATTTTTTCGCTAATTCATTAGAATTGTCAAAACCAGTATGCCAGTACATAAATATGTTTTTATCAAAATTAGAAATCACTCGTTGCTTTTGTGAATATAGTTCAAAAAGCGAACGATATTTTTTATCAATTATCGGCAAAAACTTATTAGAATCTTGAGTTCTACGCATTTTTCTTACTTCAAATTTAAATGTGCCATTAAAAATGCTTTTAAATAAAGCATTAATCTTTAAAAAAAACTTTGACATTTTATTTACCTACTCTTTGTATTTTCATTATATAAAAGTGTAAACTTTTTTTGTTATCTTGTTTTAAATCACGCAATCTTTACTAATTCTTTCTTTACAACACTATTTTTTATTAAAACCTTAATCATTTTGATAAATTTTCACTATTTTTGTGCACACTTACAATCGTTTTCAAAACTTTAAATCTTAATTTTTGTCTTTATAAATTTTCAAAATTTTATGTATGTCTGCAACACACAAATTTTTGTGATCTAAAACAGTAAATAATAATTTGACATCACAAAATATAAAGTAATTTAAATTCAAAGTTTCAACCATATTCATTAATTCATTTGTAATTGTATAATTAAAGATGAAATAGAGGAAATTTTTATCTTCTATTGTTTAATTTCATCTTGTTTTATATTAAAAAGGTAGGAAAAATATGACATGTTCATTTTTAATAGCGACTTACAATCGTAAAAACGAATTAAAGAAATCTATTGATTCTGTAATTTCAATTGCAAAAGATGATGACGAAATAATTATAAATGACGATGGATCTGATCAAGATACCATCGATATGCTCAAGAGTTATGCAGAATCAAATCCTTTAATTAAGTTATATCTTCACGAAAATTTTGGTGGAATTTATAAAAACATGCATTATGGATTTCAAAAATGCACCAAAGATATTGTGATAGTTTGTGATTCAGATGATATCATGCTTGATAATAGACGTTCAGAAATTTGTGATTATTTTGAAAAACATCAGAACATTGATGTAATTTATCATAATGCAGTGATTATTAATGAAAATGATACTGTTATTAATGATGACTTTTTTAAAGCATTCAATCAGAAGAATTCTTTTATTCGAATTTTTTCTAAAGCTTCTTTCTATGGTGCTATGATGTGTTTTCGTAATAGTTTTATAAAGAAATACTATGAATATATTGTAAAAACAGGACTTTGCTGGGATATAACACTAGGCGTAATCGGTTATAAACTTAAAAAACTCGTTTTTTTGGATAAAAAATTAATTCAATATCGAAGATGGCAAAATAATATTTCAGTTAAGAAAAAAAGAAAAATAACTGAAAAAATTAAAAACCGTTTGAAACAACTGAATTTTTATTTTAAATTCAAGCCAAAAAAAGAGAAATCAGAATAATTTTTTAAAACAACTTATAAAAACTTTAATATTAAAATCAATTAAACAGAATTCAATAGTTATTTCACATTGAAATTTTAATATGATTTTATTTTTAAATTATTTTCTACTAAGTCAGATTTAAAGTGATGATAAAACTCAATTTGTAAAAATCTATCAAATAAATAATATTCTCTTTTATCTAATTCACAATAAGAACTACGAAGAAAATTATTAAAGATTTTACTAATATAATTTCACAAAACTGTATCAATTTTGTATCACAAGATAAAAAAAGATATAAAAAAAGCGCATATTTAATGTAATATGCGTCAAATAATGGCGGAGCAAGGGCGATTCGAACGCCCGCTGGCTGTGACACCACTATCGGTTTTCAAGACCGATCTCTTCAACCACTTGAGTATTGCTCCATCTAATAAAAAAAGGCTAAATGCCTTAAATGGTGGGTGCTATAGGGATCGAACCTATGACCTTCTGTACGTCAAACAGATGCTCTCCCAGCTGAGCTAAACACCCAAACCTATTTAATAGTATAAAATTTTAAATTATTTGTCAATAATTTTAAAAAACAAATTTTGTTGAAAATACAAAAAGCAAGTTTTTAAATTACTTATCTATTTATTATCTTTTAAGATAAATATACTTAGTTCACTTTGATAACTAAAACTACAAACACACAAATAAAATAATATTTACAAGTATTAAATTTTTTTGTATACTTTAACTTGCATTTTGGGGTTGTAGCTCACCTGGGAGAGCGACTGCTTTGCACGCAGTAGGTAGCGAGTTCGATCCTCGTCAACTCCACCATTTGTATGCTTCAGACTGATATTAAATTCAGTCTTTTTTTATATTCCGATAGTATAACCTAAATCTTCAATTACGCTTTTAGCTAATTCATAATCTTCCTCTTCAATTAAAACTGATTTTTCATTAAGATTGACATCAGCATTAACTCCATTCTGCAACAAACCATTCTTTATTTTTGATTGACAATGAACACATTGCATATCCTTTACAAGTATTTTCTTTTTCATAATAATACCTCCTATTTTAATTTTAGATTTTTAGTATTTAAAAATATGTTTAAACACTTTAAAATGCTAAAATTTATTATGTTTAAAAGGAATATTATGTTAAATATAGAAAATTCAATTTTAATAGTCGGTCTTGGTAATGTTGGTAAAAAATATGAACATACACGTCACAATGTCGGATTTGATGTTGTGGATGATTTTGCATATTTATTAACAAACAAAAATCCCGAATACAAAAAGGGGTTTGATGGTGAATATATGCAAATAAAATTTAACAATAACAATATATATGTGTTAAAACCATCAACGTTTATGAATAATTCCGGCATTTCAGTTAAAAAACTCTCCGATTATTATAAAATACAAAAAGAGAATATCATCGTTGTTCAAGATGATATGGATCTTGATATCGGAGTTGTCAAAGCTAAATATTCACAAGGTGATGGTGGTCACAAAGGAATCAGATCTATTAATTCTTGTTTGAATTTTTCTAATTATTTACGTATAAAAGTTGGAATAGGTAAACCAAAAAGAAAGAATGAAGTTGTTGATTTTGTTCTTAGCAAATTCTCTTTAGATGAGCAAGATAGTTTCAATAACTCTTTAGCTGAAGCTTCTAAATTGCTTGTTTATATAGTTTCTCTTGGCTATGACAAAGGTTTAAATAAATATTACAGTCAAATTGACAAACAAAATAAGGAAGATAAAAGTGAAAAATAACACTGATTTAAAAAGAAAAAATTCACTTATTTTCAACATTGCTGATGTACCATCACAAATTGTTCCCAGTTCAAATATAATTTCACTTGGTCTTAATATAGTCAACACTTTTAACAATTCAAATAGAAGTATATTTATCATCCTTTCAAGCTTATATGAATGCCAAACTCTATACGATATTCTTTTGGAGTATATCGATAAGAATAAAGTTTGTTTATTTGTAAATGATGAGATTGTCAGTTCAAATACTCTTACCCAATCGAAAGAATTTGATATAGAGTGTGTAAATACGATGTACAAATTGTCCTTTGGGAAAGAAAAAATTATCACTATAACAAATGTCACTGGTTACATGACCTTACTTTGTGATAAACAGACATTTCAATCAAGAATTTTAAATCTTAAAAAAGGATTGCAAATATCTAGAAACACAATCGAAAAAATGTTGCAAACTTCTGGATACACTAAAGTTAGAGATGTCTATGCAACAAGTGAATATGCCATCAGAGGTATGATTATCGATATTTATTCTCCAAACTACAACGACCCAATAAGAATAGAATTATTCGATGATGAAATTGAAGATATAAGATTTTTCAACCCAAATAATTCATTATCCTATGAATATTTAGATGAAGTAACAATTTTACCTTGCACTTATAGATTGTTAAATAATAAAAATAAAGAGACTGGGCTTAATATTTTGAAAGAAAAAACTTCCTCAAACAATATGAACAACTCTTTTATAAAGGATGATTTTTTCTTGTTGTTGGAGGAAAACTGCACAAATTTATATTTAAATTCAAACCTTTCAAGATACTTTCCTTACTTCAATGCTACTGCTACAAACATTTTTTCTTATGCCGATTCATCTTGCTTTGATTTTTTTGTTTATGACTTTGAAAAAATTGTTGATCAAATATATTTTTTCACTCAAGAAGAAAGAAACTTCTATCATAACTATCAACAGATCAAAAGTTTGGATTTAGATGGTATCTACATAAAAGATGAAGATGCAATTTCAAAATTGGATGTCTTCAAAAAGATTCAATCAACCTTGGATGAACGTTGCAAAATTGTTAATCCTACCATCGTTGGACAAGGAATTGATGAATCTATCGGAGTTATCAATTCATATTTACTAGACAACAATAATGTTTTCATCTTTGTTTCGAAATATCAAAAAGAAAACATAGAAAATTACTTTAACGTTCACAACTTCAAATATAATAGTGTTTCAAACTATGAGGAAATACAATCACTTTTACAAAAACAAAAAAATGGCAATGTTTTTACAATAGATTGTGAATTAGCTAATTCTTTTTACGATTTGAACAAGAAAGCTGTTGTTCTAACAAGCTATGATATCTACGGAAGAGGAATTAAAAAATCTAATTTTTTATCAAGATTCAAACAAGCTAAAGTAATTAAAAAATACGACGAATTACTTTTTGGAGATTACGTTGTTCATGAAAAGTACGGTATTGGACAATATCTCGGTGTCGAAAAAATAGATAATTTAGAATACTTAAAAATTCAATATGCGAAACAGCAAAAACTCTACGTTCCATTGAATCAATTTAGATATATAAGAAAATACGCCTCACGAGATGGATATGTCCCAGCTTTAGATTCT